>JACDCK010000118.1 GCA_013817595.1 Pyrinomonadaceae bacterium
CACTTGATCCGATGTGTAGATCGTCATTGGTGGGCCGTAACTCCAGAGACCCATGCGCGCAATGTCTTCTTTCGCTTTCGCACGGTGAGCGATAAGCATCGCTATCAGATTGGCCATGGATCCGCCGCTGGTGAGCAACCCGTGAGCTTCTTCGCTGTAACCGATCATCGAGCCCAGCCAGCGCACTACCATCCTTTCGAGCTCCGTCGCCGCCGGCGCCGACCGCCAGGCCGTTACGTTCACATTGAGTGCAGAAGCAATCAGGTCAGCAAAGGCCCCGGCGGGCGTAGCCGGGGAAGCGACGTAACCAAATTGGCGCGGATGGCCGTTGTGGCGGATGCCATTAATGATTGCGCGGCAGTCGGCAAGCAATTTCTCCAACGGCTCCCCGGCGAGGGGAAGATGGGATTCGAGGTGGGCGATCGTTGGACCGCCAGAGGTCTGCGGGAAAACCGGGAGATCAGATACCTGGCCGAAGTACTCTGTCACCAGCCCCGTTACTTGCGACGAAAGTGAATCGATCTCCGCTTTCGAGAGTCCAAGATCGGACTTGCGAGAATTGGTGGTATTTCCTGTTGCGCTCATTTTGGTCCTGGGGCAATTGCCACCATTAGCGATAACCGCTCGCCGCTTATGTTCGTGACGCCGTGCGTGATGCCGGCAGGAGCAACCACCAGCGTGCCGGCCGTTGCGTTGCGCTCCTCATTTCCGACTGTAAACTTGCCCTCGCCTTCCAGCACAAAATAGAACTTGTCGGCGCCCTGATGCGCGTGCACGCTCTGCGTCTGGTTCGGTTCCAGGCAGTTGAGTCCGACCATTACGTATTCACCCTGCCAGAGTGTGGTCTTGTAAAATTTTTCAGCTCGAGCGCCCGCGTCCTCACGCCAGTCGAGAAAGTGGTTCATACCAGGTTCCTTAACTAATGATTTGAAACTCAAACTATCATACAGCCGTTGAAGCACGAAGAGCGCTTGCAGCGCGTGACAGTGGCGGTTATCTTTAGTAGCGACCGCCGTTTGAACCACTCAAGTTCTTCACCGCCGCAGGCGTCTCGCCTGCTGAAGCGCGGTCAGGTGCGAATTTGACGTTGCGGCGGCCTCAACGCGAAGCGGCCTGCTCGCGCTTTGCGCTTGCGGCAGGCGAGACGCCTGCGGTCCCAGTGAAGAGCTTGAAAGGTTCAGGCGACGAGACTACTAAAGGGCTACCGAAACAAGTCGTCGCTGCCAGCTCCGGCACTTGTACCATCAAAACAATGTCCCTTTTCGGCTCAGCAACACTAGAAGGTACGGCCCGTTACCGCGACCGGTTCAATGACCAGGCCGCTGAAAATCACTTCCGTAATGAACAGAACCTCTGGTTATCGTCGATCGGCATCGGCACCTACCTGGGTAATGCAGATGATGCTACTGACGCGAAATACACCGCAGCAGTCGTGCGGGCTGTGGAGCTCGGGGCCAATGTAATCGACACCGCAGCAAACTACCGCTTTCAGAGAAGCGAGGGCTCAATCGGAAAAGCCCTGGGTCAACTGACTAACGCAAAGGGATTCGCGCGAGATGAAATTCTGATCTGCACCAAAGGCGGTTATCTGCCATTCGACGGCGCACCACCAGGAGATGTGCGCGGATATATTGAAGAAACATTCGTCCGCCCAGGTATCACACGCCTCGAGGATTTCGTCAGCGGCAGCCATTGCATGACGCCAGGATACTTGCAGAATCAACTAGAGCAGTCTCTCCAAAACATGGACCTCGAATGCGTCGACGTTTATTACGTCCACAATCCTGAATCACAACTCGGATCTGTTTCGGAAGAAGAGTTCTACTCGAGACTGCGAGCAGCTTTTGAACGGCTGGAACAGAACGTTGCGCAAGGCAAAATCAAGATGTATGGCGTGGCTACCTGGAACGGCTTTCGTGTGCCCCCGGAAGCGCGCGGGTATCATTCATTGACGCGCATGGTGGAGATGGCCCGCGAGGTCGGGGGAGAGTCGCATGGTTTCCGTTTTATTCAGCTTCCCTTCAATCTGGCAATGCCCGAGGCTCTAGTCTTGCGCAATCAAATTGTTGACGAAGTAGAAGTCTCAACTCTGGAAGCAGCAGCGGCGCTCAGTGTTACGGTTGTTTCGAGCGCATCGATTCTCCAGGGGCGGGTTGCCCATGGTTTGTCGGAAACCATTCGAGAGCCACTGGGCTCTCTGGCCACGGATGCACTGACTGCGATTCAGTTTGTGCGCTCAACCCCGGGGATCACCGCCGCACTGGTGGGCATGAGTAACTCGCAGCACGTCGCAGAAAACCTGCAGCTCGTTCGCGTCGAACCGGCACACGCAGACGACTACCGGCGGGTGTTCGCAGAGGAGTAGGATCGTTGCAAGCCTGCGATAGCGGGCGACAGCATAAAGCCTGGGGCGTGAGCCCCGGGTCAAAGAACAAATAGATTTCGACCAGCCCGCGATAGCGGGCGACAGCGGGTCAATAATCTTGCTGGTACGTTAATTTTCATCAACGGTGTCTCTTTTGTTGCCGCTGTCGTCCACTTCGCGGACTCGGAACTCAAATGCGATTGTCCTGGGGCTCACGCCCCAAGCTGTATGCTTTCGCCACGCTTCGCGGGCTCTGAATCCAATTGTCGTGAGAGCCCTGGGCGCTGGAAGTGGCTAAGGCCTTCAGCGTAGAAGAACAAGTGAGAACTACCATGACCGCACGGAAATTCAATTCATTCAGCGAATTCTGGCCTCATTACCTGGCCGAACACAGCCAACCCACTACTCGCCTGCTTCATTTGATGGGCACCACTGTCGGAATCGTCTGCGCGGTTTACTTTATTGCCAGCGGCAGATGGTGGCTGTTTCCACTTGGACTGATTCCGGGTTATGGCGCCGCGTGGATAGGCCATTTTTTTATCGAGAAGAACAGACCCGCAACATTCCAGCATCCCTTATGGTCCTTCATGGGCGACTACAAGATGATCGGGATGATGCTTTCAGGGAGAATGAAAACGGAAGTTGAGCGCGTGTTACCGCAGCGAGCAAACAAGCAATAAGGAGAGCTGATGTTGGCACTCCGTCGACCATGTCACTCCCCTACGGAACCGCGAGCGATAGCGACCGGATCTTGGATTCAAGCCGCAGTTGAACGAGATCTTGGCATCGTAAGGACCTAACAGTATTGAGTGTAAGTCCCGGTCGCTACCGCTCGCGGTTCCGTAGTCGAGTGACCAGTCCACGATGGGATTCATCCGGACATAACTATGAGAGGCAACATTCCCATTCCCGAACTTCCTCGCGGGGAAGACGTCTGGATCATGGTAGTCGTGACCTCGGTTCGCGACCGGCGCACGCAACAGGGTAAGCGGTTTTGCGATGCGCTGGCTCTCAACGCTACGGGCTCGATCGCCCTGAAAATATGGTCTGAAGTACTCGATGCGTGCAAAGAGATCCACCCCGGTCTCTGGGGTCTCACCGGCCGTCTGGATAACTACCAGGATCGGCCGCAGTTCGTAGTCGCGGAGTATCGCCCGATAACCATCGAGCAATATCGTGAGCATCAAGGGGTTGATCCCGTTCTGCCTCTGGCTTACACGATGGATATCGAAACGCTGGCGCTCCCGGACTTCCGCGAGCGAGTAGGACTCCAACTAGAGCGCACCATGAGGCTCGGCAATATGCGGCTCGAGCAACAACAGAGGTATCTCGAAGATATCGCTGCAGAAGAAGAGCGCTGTTATCAACTGGGCGCGTTGAGCGCGACCTCAGGCCGCATTGTTTGTCTGGCTGTGCACGTGGGCCCGGTTCCGGAATTGGAGATTGAAGGTGTAGAACACAATCAAAGCGAACACGTGTTTGGCATCGATGCTGACGGCTATGAAGAGGACGAAAAACGCGCACTCACAGGTTTTCTCAATCTGCTCAAAGATTTCGATCCGGACACGGACGAGATTGTCGGCCACAACATCCTGAGTTTCGATCTTCCCTTCATCTTTCAACGATGTCTGGTTAACAACATTCGCGTGCAACCGTTCATTGACCTCTCAGAGTTTCACGTACGCGGCGTTTTCGACACCATGCATCATTGGTGGCTGGGTTCGAAACGCTTTGTAAGTCTCGACGACATTGCCTGGGCTTTGGGGATCGAATCGAGCAAGACGGCGGAAGCCGAAGGAAGCAAAGTGTTCGAGATGTATCAGGCGGACAAGCTCGCCCAGATTCGCGAATACAACCTCAACGACGTGCGCGTGACGCGAAGAATCTACGAGCGGATGGTCGCGTGTTTTGGCAGATGAGCCGGAACTTTTCCATTTGTCATAATCTGTCATTTGGAGAGTGATCGTTTTGTCTCTTGCTTTCGAAACACTAAGATCGCGTCATGGACCCTGGCAGTTTTCGGAGAAGAACTCGTCTTTCGCGGATACTCAATGAATCGCCTCGCTGATTTGGTCGGAGCAAACCATTCGGGTTGGCTAATAAGAGACTTGGGCCAGCGCCAACTCCAGCAAGAGAATTTTCTTAATTCCTTTGTAGAGCGGTTCGATTTCACAGTTCTCGGTTAAAGCGTGTGAGTCGTTGCAAGGACCGGCGCCGGTGGAAATCGCCGGAATGCCTTGCAACAACGCGGGGCTGGCATTATTGGAGCCGGTCGGCGTAATTGGAGGATCAAATCCCATTGCGCGATGCACCGCCTCGGCCACCATCACCAGCTTCGAATTCCTATGTCCGGGAATCATTGCTGCCGGGGAGGTCGAGATCACCTCCGTCTTCAGTTTCATATTTGCGCGTCGGGCCTCTTCCTCCAGGATCGCGGCGATCTCTTTCTCCAGGTCAGCCATTACTTCGTTACTCGTCGAACGCAGGTCGATTGTAAACCACGCGTCGGATGCTTTGGCGTTCACTACTTCCGAGCCTCCCAGCATGCCGATGTTCAGATTTGAAGACGGATTGGTGGGGATTCTTAGCTCATAGATCCGGGAAATCGCACGAGCGAGCGGCAAGCTCGCCGAGTAAGGCGGGGTGCGTGAGCGTGTGTGGCCGCCGGAGCCGATGAAGTGATGCCGGTACCAGTTGATGCCAATGCCGGCATATGTGAATCCTTCGTAGCCGCCGTCGAGCGCGACGTAGTAATCGATTTTGCCTTTGTTGTCTTTAATAAACTGCTTGACGCCCGCAAAGTTTGTCTCTTCTTCAACCGTAAACACAAAAACCAGATCGCCCCTGGTCTCGATCCGAGCCACATCGAGGGCGCGAATCGTCGCCAGTAAGGCTTCGATATTTCGGGTGTCGTCGCCGACGCCCGGCGCATGCACGCGTCCTTCGCGAATAGTCGCTTTGATCCTGAGTCCGGGTTGAAAGACCGTGTCCAGATGAGCATCAAAGACGACCACTGGTCCACCACCGGTTCCCTTGCGCACCGCAATAAGGTTACCCGCCGCATCGTAACGGATGCTCTGCAACCTGTACTTACGCAGCAGCTTCTCGATGTATTTAGCGCGCTCCTGCTCATGCCCTGAGGGGGCGTTGATCTCAGTAATTGCGATCAATTCGCGCAGAATGCTCTCACGGTTCTTATCGATATACTCGTAAGCTGCTTTCACCCGGGCATCGTTCTGGATCGACTTTGCCTGGTCCAGATACTGCCCTGGTGTTTGCGAAAAAACCGAAAGGCAGGGCAGCAGCAAGACGAGGACAGACAAAGGACCGGCTAGCAATCGACGCATGGAGTTTCCTTATTGATCGAATATAGTAGAGCGGAGCTCATTCTAATGGTTTCTCACTTCATATCGAAAGTGGTCTTCCACCACAGCGGGGCTGCCCCGCTGGGGACCCCGGTCTGTCTCGCATGAGTCCCACCATCGTTAGCAAGACCACCAAACTCGACAGAGTCCGAGAGACTGACCCCACCAGCGTGGCTGCTCAGTGGTTAGAAAAGGCCGCGGTCGCTTGCCTTTTCCTGTTTGTCGCATATGCGCCTCACTCGATTGCCGTGACGCAGACGGCTTGGCTGCTGGGAATGCTCTTCTGGGTGGTTCGCTTTGCCTTCTATCCGCCGCCACGACTTTACCGGACACCCATCGACTACGCTCTTATTGGCTTCTTTATACTCACCGGTATCTCTTCATTCCTGTCGTACGAGCCATTTATCTCTATCGGAAAACTTCGCGCGGCGAGCCTGTTTACCATCGTCTATCTTTTTGCCGAAAACATACCCTCCCGGCGCGTAATTCGCTTGCTGGCACTTACGCTGGTCGCGTCCTGCTCAATCGGTGTGCTCTACACTTTTGGCGAACGACTGGTCGGGCGCGGAATCAAGGTCGAAACGGTCGCCGAGAACAGCCCGCTCACGGCAGCAATCGTAACTTTGGATCGCAAGAAGTTGCCGCTGGCGATTAAGAGCGGCGATACCGTGTTGGAAGTCGATGACCAGAGGGTGCGCGATCTGGACGATCTGGCCAATGCGTTGAATGCATCGCAGGGTTCCGGCCCGGCGCGCGTAAAATTCTACCGTGGTGAATGGATCGCGACTCTCGAAGTTCCGCGCGGACGGTTGCTACCCGGCACAACTGCACAGGAACGACTCGGTGTTTCCGGATGGTCTACCGGGCGAGACTGGAGGGCTAGCGGCTTATACGGACAGTACGTCAGCTACGCAGAAGCTCTGCAGCTGATCATCGCGCTCGTGGTGGGCATGTTCGTGAGTCTGCCGGTGAAACGCAGTTGGCAGGGTGGACTGTTGCTGCTAGCCGTCGCAGGCCTTGGTTGTGCGTTAGCGCTGACTGTGACTCGTGCGTCCTGGCTGGCCTTTCTGGTTTCAACGACAGTGATATTTGTTTTGGGTGCCGGCCGCAAAGCCATTCTCACCGCCAGCGTGCTTGCCATACCTCTGATTCTCGCCGGCCTGTTCATCCTTCAGCAAAAACGCAACGTCGGTTTTCTGGATTTCACGGATCAATCGACTACCTGGCGCGACACAGTTTGGCGCGAGGGTTACGGTCTACTGGTTAGCAAACCTCGCCACCTTTTGATCGGCGTCGGCATGGATTCAATCAAGGGACACTGGCGCAAATGGGGGCTTTTTGATGGCGGGCGTTTGCCGTGGGGGCACATGCACTCAAATCTGCTGCAGATAGCACTTGAACGCGGCATCCCGGCGCTGATCGTGTGGCTGATTTTTCTAGGCATTTATGCGCGCATGCTTTGGCGTCTGGCGCGCAATCCCGCGATCAACGCCATCAAGGCCTTCAATAATTGGGTGGAGCGGGGAGTGGTATTGGGCGCGCTCGGGGGCCTATGCGGCTTCTTCACCAGTGGCCTGGTGCATTACAACTGGGGTGACTCGGAAGTTGTGATGATCTTCTACTGCGTCGTCGGGTTGACGTTGGCACTCGAGAGAAAATTGATGTTCGCCGAGTAGTCAATTCTGACCATTGAAACAGGCGATCCACGAAACCCACGAATCGAGCGCCCACAAATACAGAACCGGGAGCGGTAGAGACTGTGTGAAAACCGAAAAAGGCCTACGGTAATTTGCAGGTAAGCTTGGCAGCGCGCCGAAGCGGCGAGCACATATGGAGCTAGAAACTCTGTGTCATGCGGCCTGAAATTTTAGTCCACAAACAGTTATTATCTTAGAGCTGTTGCAGGTCGAGAAGGCCGTGATTCCATTGGTGCATATTTGCCCGTAGGTAAGCTTGGTCTCAGGGGTCAGCGTACATATCATTGGTGACGCATTCAGGTTTAGCTGGATGCGATCCCGTTAGTGAGATTGCACTTTTCCGCACCTCTGCGCCTGCAACGGACGATCTTCAAACCCGTTGGTGAAAGGAATGAACATGTCCAACAAGCTCAGGATCAAGAAGAAATCAAAGAAATTCAAGGCTGCCGATTTACCTGTAGAGTTAAAGCACGTCAATCTGAATGCCGCCGGCATTGATATTGGTTCGGACCGGCACATGGTCGCGGTACCTGGCGGTCGCGATGAAGTGACGGTCCGAGAGTTTGGTGCTTTCACTACTGACCTCCATGCGCTTGCTGACTGGCTAGAAAAGTGTGGTGTCACAACCATCGCGATGGAATCAACCGGCGTTTACTGGATCCCCCTCTTCGAGATCCTGGAGCAGCGCGGTTTTGAAGTTAAGCTCGTCGATGCCCGGAAGAGCAAGAATGTCTCGGGGCGCAAGTCAGATGTGCTCGATTGCCAGTGGCTGCAAACATTGCACACCTACGGTCTCTTGACGGGAGCGTTTCGTCCCGCAGACGAGATCTGCGTGCTGCGCGGTTACATGCGTCAAAAAGAGATGCTTGTCCAATCATCGTCAATGCATATTCAACACATGCAGAAAGCGCTGCAGCAGATGAACCTGCTGCTGCATAACGTGGTCACCGATATCACGGGCGTAACCGGAATGACGATTCTCAAAGCCATCATCGCTGGAGAGCGCGATGCAAAAGTGCTCGCCCGCCATCGGGACCCGCGTTGCCGGAACTCGGTTCAGACAATCGCCAAATCATTGGTCGGCAACTATCGCGAAGAGCACGTCTTTGCCTTGACCCAAGCGGTTGAGATCTACGAGATCTATCAGGCAAAAATCACCGACTGCGAAGTGGCTATCGCCCGCTTCCTCGCCAGTCAAGCGCAACAGACGGAGGATGAACCACCGCCGTCGTCAAAGAGCATTCCGCCTCGGCAGCGTATTCGAGCCGGTGTTGACCTGCGTTCCAGACTCTTCAAGCTCACTGGGGTTGACCTCTTCAGCATCCCCGGACTTGGCGCCGACACATTGCTGACCATTCTTGCTGAGGTGGGCTTTGACATGGCCCCATGGAAAAGCGAGAAGCACTTTGCCTCATGGTTAGCCTTGTGCTCCGGAACCAAGATCTCGGGCGGCAAGGTCCTGGACCGAAAAACCAAACGGAGTACTAATCGCGCTGCCCAAGCATTTCGCCTCGCTGCCTCCAGTCTGGCTCGGAGCAATACCGCATTAGGGGCCTTCTATCGCCGCATTAGAGCGCGGATTGGTGCTCCGCAAGCTATCACTGCCACTGCGCACAAGATCGCTGTCACCTTTTATTCATTACTCAAACACCGCACAACCTAT
>JACDCK010000331.1 GCA_013817595.1 Pyrinomonadaceae bacterium
CGGTTCAGCCACGGATGACGGACTTCCGGCCCCACCGGGAGCGCTCACCTACACCTGGAGCAAAGTCAGCGGCCCGGGCCTGGTCACGTTCGTAGATGCAACTGCTCCGAGCACTACTGCCTTTTTTCTCGGCAGACGGCACATACACGATAGAGCTCGCGGCAAGCGATGGCGCGTTGACTCGTAGCATACGATGGTAGTTACAGTTATTAGCTTGCCGACGCCGACACCAGCTCCGACCCCGACGCCTTCGCCGTCACCCTCAGAGACTCCCACCCCTTCGCCGTCACCTTCAGAGACTCCCACACCTTCGCCGTCACCTTCAGAGACTCCCACACCTTGATTCCCTGTATGAGCACTTTTATGACTTGGAGTCTTCTGCGGCTCCCCGAAACCCGCAGCGCTGGCTTGTTCGCGCTTCGTCTGACTATAATTGCCTCATCGTTTGCTCCCCCCGTGACCTTTGGACAAGTAGCAGCGTATACGGTTGTTGAGGTTTCAGGGGCGGCGGACGCGGATCAGATACCTTTAGCTCTCAATAATTTGGGCGACGTTGTCGGACGAACAGTTGATTCTCTTCCGGCAGAGACTCACGCCACGATTTGGAACCGCGGCAGCTCACATCGCAAAAAGTTGAGTAAGCAGTTGGGGAGCGATTACAGTTCTGCGTTCAGTATCAACGATATTGGAGAAGTCACTGGAGCTTCGAATTCCGACAATTCAATCGTTCCCCTAGTCTGGAATGCGCGAGGTGGCATGCAGCGGGTTCCACTGTTGCGGGGCGATAACGGGGGACAGGCTTTCGGGATCAATAAGTATGGGCAGGTTGTCGGATATTCTTCCGGCCCGCGTGGCAAGAGAGCCTTTCTTTGGACGCGGCGAACAGGCGCGCGCGATCTAGGCGTTCTGCCCGGCGGCGCTTCCAGCAGAGCGCGTGACGTGAACGATCTGGGAGAAGTCGTTGGCACCTCCACGAGTACCGCGGGCGACCGTGCAGTCTTGTGGACGAGCAGCGGCAATGTTCGCGACCTTGGCACATTTCCGGGGGATATCTCAAGCGAAGCAATCGCCATTAATAACACCGGAGATGTAGTGGGATATTCCAAAGGACCGCAAGGGCCTCGTGCTTTCTTGTGGACCAAGGCGACTGGAATGCAAGATCTCGGATACCTCGCAGGCGGCAATTCCAGCCGTGCTCTGGACATCAATGACGCGGGCGCTGTGGTGGGCACCTCCACTAGTCTTTCCGGGGATCGGGCGTTTATATGGACGGAAGAAGCGGGGATGAACGAGCTGAACGCCGCAGTGTCGGCAGATCTGCAGATAGAGTGTATCGAAGCACAGGCCATCAACTCAAATGGTCAGATACTGGTGAGGGGGAGGATCGCGCAGCCTTTGGGAACGAGTAGCGAAACAGCTGCGGTCGAGAATCAAGCGAATCTGGAAGGGCCGAGTCATATCTGCGCGCCCGCTCCGGCCTCGACATTCCTGCTAACGCCAAATTAAACAGAGCAAACGCCCCCTCCGGGAGTGGGTAGTAATACGAGAGAGCTCGGCTCTTCGACAAGGATGCACCCTATAAATCTTAGGATCCAGAGGATTATAATGGTTTCAACAAAGTCCTGATTTCGCAGAAGAGTGGCGGCACAATCCTGCCATGAGCTGGAGGAATTTATCACTCGAAAGATTCATCTTAGCAGCGACGATTGGGTTCGCCATCCCCTGCGCGTTTGCAACCCAATGTCTTGCTACGGTCATGACATTCACCGGAATCGTAAGCCAAGTGAACGTGACCTCGAATCTTGGGAATTTCACTGTGGGAGATCCGGTGTCTGGAAGCGTCACCTTTGATCCACCTCCAGCTTATTTTGTGAATGTGGGTTCTCGTTAATGTTGCCGGGACCAGCGAGAACTTTGAAACTCAGATTCAGAATGACCCAAAGAAGGGATTCGTTCTTTACCACCTGCAATTCTTCGGTGAGCCGGCGCTTTCCCTACGAAAGCGCGGACGGTGGTTTCGATTTAGTCGGCTATTCTCCGACCGGCACGCGACCGCCGATCGAGACATTCGCTATTAACGATTTCTCGATCAGTTTTCGCGGAGATTTCGACGGCGACGGGCGAGAAGACGTGGAATCTGTTGAAGGTCGGCTTACGAGCCTGGTGGTTGTTCCCGACAGCGGGATGTCTCTGGTTTCGATGGGCCTTGGTTTGCTAGCAGTGTCTTTACTTGACCGCAAGGGTTGGTCGTCTTCCCGAGAGCTCGAGGGCAGTTAAGGCGGCGCAAGGAAAGTTCCTGCACGCGTGTTAGGCCGCTGGCAATACTGCGGACGAAGTCAGTACAAGTCGGAGTTACCCTGATGGGAGAACTGTGGCTGTGGGTCGGTGAGGGGCGAAGCAAGGGCGTATATAGAGCTACCCGTCCCGACAGCGCAGGAGATCAGTCCCGGAGGGTCCAGCACTCGTATAGCTCATTCTGCGTCGCGGGTAGCTGCATCGCAATACAGCCTTTCGTCAACCGCGCTCGATAAGAGTCTCGCAAAAACCGCCTCCTGATTCCAAGGTGGTGCGATGGTTGAAGCTCTCACGCCGATGATGCAGCAGTACCAGCGGCTGCGCGCGAGTGTGCCGGCCGATACGCTGCTGCTTTTCCGGCTGGGAGATTTCTACGAGTTGTTTTTCGACGACGCGAAAGAGTCCTCTGCGCTGCTCAACCTC
>JACDCK010000119.1 GCA_013817595.1 Pyrinomonadaceae bacterium
CCTGAATATCTGGAGATGTTGAAACTGTAGCACGAGTGAATCCGACGAGCGGCACGTTTGGCGACGTTCTTTGCGCCCTTTCAGGGCGCGGTTGTGTTTTTTCGGACTTGATCCAGGGGCGGCGCGCAAAGCCGCTTGCCCCTGGCTACCTTCTGCCGCGCCTCCGGCGCTGGTTGAGTTGAGCCGCCGTTTCGCTCTGCAGGGGCACTCCAAAAAAACAGCCCTGAGACCATCGACGAGGTGACGTGAGCGAACTTGACGAAGCCTGGGCCTTCGCCCTGGCAGAGGCCGAATCCCGCGCTCGGCTTGCAGGTCGCCGGGACATAGCCGCATACCTGGCCTTGCGCAATTCCAATGACTTGTTGCGCAGGACCGGCATTGAGTGGCTCATCGCAACCTTCGAGACTCTGGCCGCCCAAGCGAATCGCCAGGGCGCGAGTATTCAAATATCGAAAGAAGACAACCATCGCTTTCGCATCGGCAATTCAACCATGGTCGGAAAGCTTTTGACTCTGCGTTTCGGCGTCAGGGAGCTATCTATTGAAGCGGGCTGGCCGCGGACACCAAGGGACGGCGTCGTTCGTAGCGGTCTCGCCTCCGCCCACATCAGACATCTCGGAATAACGTCGGCCAGCGAAGCCCTACGGCTGGTCCAATCGCAGCAGGGCGCGCCGTCGTGGGTGGTAGGAGAGAAGGGAGAAAGACAAGCCGAGATTCATGAAACGAATCTGCGAAAACACATCGCCACTTTGCTCGCTTCCGGCTAACCAGGCGCCTTTCAACGCTACAACCATTTACGCAAGCCACTGCACGTTTTCGAACGACCAATCTCTTCGGAAAATTTCACTAAACGCCAAATACTCGACAAAAAGGCGGGGTTTCCTCATATCGAGGCGCCGCCTCCCCGCCGCGAGCACTTGGGCATAGTGCTTGCCAAGACCTTTGCGCGTAACGCTAGCTGTAAAAAGTCACCCCGAAGCAAGCGTGGTAACTGAAATGCCAAACTCGTTAGCAGCGAGAGTGGTCAGCTTGAGACGAGAACTTGATGAGGAGACTAAGAATTATGACGAACCGACGTACACTGAGTTTTTCAACTTTGGCGGCCGCTTTGTTAGCGTTATGTTTGCCCGCAGTGGCAGCCGCACAATGGGATCGTTACCCTGACAATCAGCGCAATCGCGATCGGGATTACGGCCGCAATGGTCGTTACGATGATCGTTATGTGCGCGATTCGATTCAGAGATTGGATCGCTTGAGCAAGGACTTTGAGAGAGCTGTGGACCGCGAATTGGATCGTAGTCATGAAGACGGAACTCGTCATGAAGATCGTGTGAATAACGAGGTGCACGACTTTCGGCGGGCCGTAGGTGATCTCAAGTCGCGCTTTGGCAATGGACGCGATCTCAACCGCAGCAGAAACGAAGCCCAGAGGGTTCTGCAAACGGCCAGAGAGGCAGAAAGGACTTCCCGTCATCACTTCCGGAACGGCCGGTTAGCCAATCAGTGGTCACAGATTCGCCAGGAGCTGAATGTGATCGCGCAGGCCTACGGATCTTACGGCTACAACAACGACGACTACTATCGCAACGATCGCAACCGCCGCAGCAACAATAATGACTGGTGGCGCAGGCTGCCGGTCCCTTACTAAGCCGGCTTAGTAACTTCTGATTACGACAAGCCTCGTCCGTTCTGAAGAGAACGGGCGAGACTTTTTTTGTGTCTTGGTTGGATATCGCCGCGTGAAAACCAAATGGGACTTACGGTAATTTGCAGGTTAGGAAGGGTGGCTTGCCCCCGCTCAAGCGCCAACGGCGCGACCGGTTGGGTAATATCTCCAACGCGCATAGCACGGAAAGGAAAAAAGTTATAACTGTAAACATTCATGCTTGAGCGGCAGGGCCGTAAGTTGAAAACTGAAGTGACCGGTCGCGCCGTTGGCGCTCGAGCGTGGGTAAACCACCCTTCCTAACCTGCAAGTTTAACGGGGCTTGTGCTTTCGTAATATCTCGAGCTTGATGCCAGAATAGCCACATGGCCGGAAAGCTTTACGTGGTCGCTACCCCCATCGGCAATCTTGAAGACTTGACGTACCGTGCCGCGCGGGTGCTGAGCGAAGTCGATCTCATCGCGTGCGAAGATACCCGCCACTCACAAAAACTCCTGAACCATTACGGCATAAAAACAAAGACCCTCAGCTATCACGAACACAATGAGCGCGATCGCGCAGGAGAACTGCTGACATCAATTAGATCGGGCCTTAGTGTGGCGCTTGTTTCTGATGCAGGGACACCCGGAATCAGTGATCCAGGCTTCCGGGTGGTCCGAATGGCTCTCGAAGCGGGCCTGCGAGTCGTGCCCATACCCGGACCTACAGCTTTGGTCTCAGCTTTGGTGGCTTCCGGCCTGCCCAGTGACGAATTCTTTTTCGCAGGTTTTCTTCCGGCGCGTTCAGGCGCACGCCGGGCCCGTCTCGCGGACCTGGCTGCAATTCCATCGACCCTCGTCTTTTACGAAGCGCCTCATCGCATTGTCTCGTCATTGGAAGATGCTCGCGGGATTCTGGGCGAACGCGAGGCTGTTGTCGCGCGGGAACTTACCAAGATGCACGAGGAGGTTTTGCGTGGCCGTTTAAGCGAGCTCGCAGATAAGCTTTCGCAAGCGGCACAGGAGCCGCGAGGCGAAATGGTTGTGGTGATTGATCGGAACGTTATTGCAAGCTCGGATGAGGATTCGAAATCCGGATGCAGTGTGGCGTCGATAGTAGCGGGCTTTGAAGCCGAGGGTCTTGATGGGAGGTCCGCTTTAAAGAAATCCGCCAAGCAGCTTGGGATTTCGCGGGACGAAGCCTACCGCCGTTTGACCGCCGAGCGTTCGCGAGAAAAACCCTAAACCGAGAAACGGAAATCCTAGCTCGTTCCTTGTGGAATGCGCCCGCCCAAAAGGACGGTTCAGGCCCCGCTAACTTGCAGGTGAGTTTCTAGTGAGTGAGTGAGTGAGTGAGTGAGGAAGGGGGCAAAGCGGAGCGCGCCCCGCTCAAGCTGCAAAGCCACTCAACTCTGTTAACAGCGGGGGCAAGCCACCCTTCCTTACCTGCAGATTACCGTAGGCCCTTTGAAGTTTCCTTCGAGTGTCGTTTCCGCCGCTAGTTGCTCCTAATTTCCACCGGTCAACTCGGCAGGCAATTGCTTGTCAACTTTAGGCCGAGTTGGTCTGTTCGCAATCTCCCACATCGTCAGGAATACCGTACGCACAATCTTCTGCATCTTCTCGTAGTCAATCTTCTGCGGTTCATCGCCAGGGCGGTGATAGTCTTCGTGCTCGCCGGCAAAGAAGAAGACGATGGGAATTCCCTTGCGCGCATAGTTGTAATGGTCGCTGCGGAAGAAGAACCGGTTGGGATCTTTTGGATCGTCGTAGCGATAGTTATACGTCAGATTCAAGTACTCTTTGTTCACTGCTTCGGTCAACTCGCCCAGTTCTGTACTCATCATTTTTGAGCCAATCACATAAATCTCATTTGGGCCCGAGAGCGAGTTGTTGCGAGGGTTCGTGTCGCCCTCTTTCTTGCTGCGACCAATCATATCGATATTGATTTGGGCCACGATCTTCTGCAGCGGGATAGTCGGATATTCCGTGAAGTAGCGTGATCCCCAGAGTCCTTTCTCTTCGCCGGCGTGCCAGTTAAAAAGCACCGAGCGCTTCGATCGGGTCGGCGCCTTAGCCAGCGCCTCAGCTATGGCGAGCAACGCCGTCGTTCCTGAACCATCATCGTCGGCGCCGTTGTAAATCGCGTCTCCCTTAACTGGCGTGCCAATGCCAATGTGGTCGTAATGCGCACCGAGGGCGACGTATTCGTCTTTGAGCAGTGGATCGCTGCCTTCAAAGACTGCCACGACGTTTTGCGTTGCAATCGCATCCCCTTTGCTGCTAGCGGTGATGCTCATCTTCTTGCTGGGACTCAATTCAAACGGCTCGGGCATCTCTCCGCCAAAGGTCGCTTCGAACAGCGCCGTGGCATTCTGTTTTTCTCCCTGGAACAAGAGATTAGCGATCCGAGGAGTTATCATTATCCCCGGCAACTGCGATGTCTCTGCTGGTTGAAACTTCTCAACCACCGTAGTGGACCGTTCGCTGAGTCGCTGACGGTTGCGCTCCCAGTTAGCCAGAAATTGGAAATCCGGAACTATCACTGTGGCGATTGCGCCCTGCTTGCGCGCGTATTGAACCGGATCCATCCAATCTTCGCCTGGCTTGCCACTACTGAGGTCGGAGGAGCGAACTCCACGGGGCAGTCCGCTAAGTGATGTGAAGATGACGGCAATTTTTCCCTTCGCATCGATGCCTTTGTAGGCGTCCATGTTTTTTGACTTTATGAACCATCCATTACCGGCAAAGACTAGTTGGCCTCTGACGTCAGCATTGATTGGCAGCGCAATGTAATCCTCGCCAAACGCCAGGTTCTGGTCGTTTAGCAGCACTCGAGTCTGTTCCTTGTTGACCAGGTCGCGTCGCAGGGCGATCTTCTGAAAGAACGTTCCGTCATCGCCCGCGGGTTTGAGTCCCCAACGCGCGAGGTTCATCGCCAAAAACTTTGCCGTTAAGTCGAGGCCGCGTGAAGGTGTGTCGCGTCCTTCCATTTCATCGGAGGCAATGAAAGTCAGATAGTCACGTATTTGGGCAACCGTGATTTGCTCTGCTCCTCTTTGGGAGGCCACTGTGGCCGCGACCGATCTCTTCGCCTTGACGTTCTTTCGTTGGGCCTGAACGGCATAAAACGGCAGTATTAGAACGCTCGTAAGTAACAGCGATATTAGGAATCTTCGCATGCTCTCTCCAGTTTCAAGTTAATTGGGTGCTGGTTCAGTTTAGAGTTCATCTATGAAGCGTGCGTTGGTGTCAAGTGTTAAAGCAAACACACTTGGGGCTTGACGCCATGGCGCCTGTTCATTGGTTGTAAGTAAGTACTCGTTCTTTGACATGAGACTGATGTTCATTTAGTCGTTAGCGGTGCCTCAACTGATCTGTGCTCGCGAGCCGCGATCAATCATCTATGCGGTCATCCTCCATGAGGTTTGCTCCGCACTCTCCAGTAACCAGCACAGGAAAAGTTTTTAGGCCTGCTGCACTGCCTGAATCATTCTGGTCAAAGTGTCTTTCGCATCGCCGTAGAGCATGCCAGTCACATCTTTGAAGAAGAGAGGATTCTCGAGTCCTGAGAAGCCCTTGCCCTGGCCGCGTTTCAATACCACGACAGATTTCGCTCGATCGACCTCGAGGATGGGCATTCCCGCAATGGGGCTGCCCGGATTATCGCGCGCGTCCGGATTAACTACGTCATTCGCGCCAATCACCACGGCCACGTCAGTGGCTGGAAACTCGGGGTTGATCTGTTCCAACTCGTACAGCGATGAATAAGGCACATTCGCTTCCGCAAGCAACACGTTCATGTGACCCGGCATACGACCGGCTACGGGATGAATTCCATATTTGACGGTGACGCCTCTCTTCTCCAGCGTGTTCGCCAGTTCGCGCACGGCATGTTGCGCCTGCGCGGTGGCCATACCGTAACCAGGAACGAAGACCACCTGCCGTGCGTAAGCTAATTGAGTCGCGATGTCCTCCAAACTAACTTCACGCATGACGCCTTGTTGCGCACCACCTGCAGCTGCTGTTTCCGCACTGCCAAAGGCGCCGAACAGCACGTTGGTGATCGAGCGGTTCATCGCGCGGCACATCAGAATAGAAAGAATGAACCCGGAGAACCCGTCAAGCGTACCGGCGATGATCAGAACCTTGTTGTTAAGCACGAACCCGGTGGCCGCCGAAGCCAACCCTGCATAGGAATTTAACAGCGACATTACGACGGGCATGTCGGCGGAGCCAATGGGCAACACCAGCAAAAGCCCAAACGCCAGCGCCAGCCCCACCATTACAAAGAAGAGCGGCAGCGATCCCGGCACTAAGATTAGATAAACGAAGATTCCAATCGTCGTGGCCAACAGCGCCATGTTGAAGATGTTCTGCCCTTTGTAGGTTAGCGGCGTGCCTCTCACCAGACCCTGGAGTTTGGCAAAGGCAAGCAGGCTTCCGGTGGTAGTAAGCGCGCCCAGCATCACTTCAAACCCCAAGGCGCTCATCGTGATCTTGTCGACATGACCTCCGTGACGGTAGAACTCGGAAATACCAACGAGTGCAGCTGCGAAAGCGCCAAAGGCATGCGAGAGTGCGGTACGTTGCGGCATCGCAGTCATGGGGACCCAGAAACCCATCGCCAGGCCGATAAGGGAACCGATCACCAGCCCGGACAGGATCCAGGTGTAGGTGATGATCTCGTGATGTATCAACGTGCCGATAATGGCCATCAGCATGCCGAATTCAGCCAGGTGCATCCCGCGTTTGGCGGTTTCAGGATGGCTAAGACCTTTGAGTCCCAGGATGAAAAGCACTGAGGCCAGCAGGTAGCTTAGTTCGATGAAGTAGGTCTGCATTTAATGGGACAGGTCTTTGTTCTTTGTTCTTTGTTCTTAGATCTTTGGGTTTTGATCTCTGGTTTTGGTTTCTGATTATGGGTCTTTGATCTATCTGCGTTATCCGCGCCTGCACCCCGCTTTATCCGTGGCCGATTTGTTCTTCCTGCTTTGGCGATGGCTTTCGCTTGAACATTCGCAACATGCGATCTGTGATCACGAATCCGCCCACCACGTTTGTTGTCGAGCACACGACAGCAGTAAAACCGAGGATGGTGCTCACCGTGTTGTAGTTCGCGCCGGCGGTGACGATGGAACCAACCAGCGAGATGCCCGAGATGGCGTTGGTCGCAGACATCAGGGGCGTGTGCAAAAGCGGCGGCACACGCGAGATCACCAGATAGCCCAAGAAGGCCGCGAGGGCGAACACGTAAAGCGCTGTGATTAGTGTGTCTGGTGACATCTGCAGCTCCTCATATAACCATCTTTTACCATCGGTGCGTTGCAAACCCCTTTACTTACCAACCGTTGCATCCAGCATCGCGGCCACTCGGCTGTTCACGATCCGGCCTTCATGCGTCACGCACGATGGTCCAACAACATCATCGTTCATATCGATGCTGAGTTCTCCGTCCTTGATTATCAGAGACAGAAACGCACTCACGTTGCGCGAATACAGCTGGCTGGCATGGACCGGCACGGTCGCCGCGAGATTCAACGGGGCCAGGATAGTTACACCCGCGCGTTCGACGGTTTGGTCCGGCTTGCTGACGGCGCAGTTTCCACCAGTCGAACCCGCCAGATCTATGACGACCGCGCCGCGTTTCATGCCGTTGACCGCAGCCTCAGTCAGCAACAAGGGAGCACGTCTACCCGGCACCTGGGCAGTGGTGATCACAACGTCTGCCGTCGTCGCGTGCTCTGAGATCAGCGCACGACCGCGTTCCATTGCTTCGTCACTCAATTCAACCGCATAGCCTCCCGCGTCTTCGGTCTTGAGTCCGCCCAGATCCACCTCTAAAAAATTCGCGCCCAGTGAACGTACCTGCTCACCGGCAGCCGCGCGCACATCATAAGCCTCAACCACGGCGCCCAGTCGCCGCGCGGTGGCGATTGCCTGCAATCCGGCGACTCCTGCGCCAAGCACGAGCACACGCGACGGAGGCACCGTCCCGGCGGCAGTCATCAGGAGGGGAAACATTCGCGGGATATGCGACGCACCGATCAGAACTGCTTTGTAACCGACTACCGTGGCCATGGAGGAAAGGGCATCCATAGCCTGAGCGCGAGTTATGCGTGGAATTAGTTCGACCGCGAATGTCGTCAGGTGTTGAGCGACGGCGTGTGTGAGTGCGGCAGGTTCATCGAGAGGTCGCAGGAAGCCGAGGACTACAGCGCCCTTCGGCAGTCGGTGAATGTCCTGTTCTGAAGGCCTGTTGACAACCACCAGCAGGTCCGCGGAGCCCAAAAGAGACCTGCGATCCGGAGTCACTTCCGCCCCAACCTCGCGATAGTCGTCGTCGGTACGGGCCGCTCCCAATCCCGCTCCGCTTTCCACTTTCACGGTCGCCTTCAGCGCGACAATCTTGAGCACCGACTCAGGCACCAGGGCAACGCGAGTTTCTCCTGGTTGTGTCTCTCGCAGCACAACCACGTTCATTCAGTTTTTCGACCTCTGTAATTGTGCTGAGTCCACTATTTCGGCCCAACCTAAATAGAAGCATTGCCATTCACTAATGGCTTCGCCCCGATTTAGCCGACTAGCAATTAAGATAGCGTCTATCAGAGCAAATGGCAGTAAGTAAGATGGAAACGCCGCATGTAAAAACGGCTATTAGAACCGAAATAAGCAGAATTACAGCCCCCTCATTCCCTGTTGGTGTCGTTCGGGAGTCTACTTAGGTTCATTATGAGACGCAAGATCAAGGATTCTTGTGGCCAGTTTGAGATCTTAGGCCTAACCATATTGCGCGAGTACGGCTCTGTCTCTATAATCCAATCCATCAAGGCGCATTGGTGTAGTTGGTTAACACGCTGCCCTCTCAAGGCAGAGATCACGGGTTCGAGTCCCGTATGCGCTACCAATTCTTCTTTTCAACAAGATACGCGCAGTGAGGAGAGACGTCGCCACTTTGCTTAGTAACATAGCGTAAACGTCCGCACGACGAATTGCCGCCAACTTAACAGAGAAGAGTGGGATAAGCTGCGATTCCATACTTACCCTTTCGCGCAGATAAGATGCCCGTGACACGCGGACTTCTGATGCGCAAGGTATCGCGTAGACACATCCTCGAAACTTCCTCTCCAGGTGGATTACTACCTAAGACGAACGGGGACGTGATATAGTACGCGCCGAGCGCAAGTTCACACTTTCAGCTTCTCTGGAAAGCCCTGACCCCTGCCCCCCCAAACCCTGAAAACCTCCCCCACTGATGATGTTGGTAGTATTCTGAACACTGACACACGCTTCTGTGGAGGTTCTATGACATTAAGGGATTGGCAATATCGCGAGCGCCTGA
>JACDCK010000332.1 GCA_013817595.1 Pyrinomonadaceae bacterium
GGGTGCGAGTGGATCGTGAAGGCCATGGACAGCCAGAGATGCATTCCAGAGAGAACTAAGAGCATAGGTCTCTAGCTTGCTTCTGAAGTGGCTGGCGATCGCGTCGTAAGTGCCGTTGCAACCGAAATGAAGTCGCGCCAGCTTCTTCAACAAATCTGTCTCGGTGCGCAGCCAAAGCCGGCGAAGTTGTTCATCTCCCATGCCCGCTTCGCGCGAGATGTCCTCAGCATGACGATCGATACATTGGAGATAACCTTCTCTTCGCTCCTTCGGAACCTGAAGCTTCCGTAACCAATACTCCACCGATGGACCGCTGGTTTGGTTAGCTTCGTGATGACCATGGTTTGCCTGGATCGCGCTCTTGAGCGCTTCGCGCAGCAGGTCGATTATGTTCAGGTTCGTCTGCGACTGCATCCAATCCGCCAGCGTCCAATCGCGCCCGATGCGATCGAGGCTGCGGGCGAGGTCCGTCTTAGCCTTGGACAAAAGAACGGTGCGCGCCTCTTTCGGGACGTCGCCGCGAAAGCGACGACAGGCCTCGCGCTCACACACTTCAAAGCGCCATTGAGCGGGCTCGATGGCGTCGATGCCATAGAGCAGGTGAGTTCTGAAAACCTCCCCTGAGGTGATGAGACGCTCGCCAATTGTTGCGATGACTTCTGTTCCGGCGAGAGCTGGACGCGCCTCCAGCGCCGCTTCGATGTCCTCATCGGCAATCCGACCGCGACGATAGAAAGCGCGATACTCTTCATTCGAGAAGTAACCGCGTCCGCCCAGAATGCGCGTGGCCTCGGCAATCGCCTCTTCAAACGGAAGATGTTGCAGGCCGTGCAGGGTGTTGTGATGGATGAACGTGGTCATCGGCCCCTGGCTGGAAAGCAGGTGGCTGAAATGTTCCACCTCATGTTCGAGGTGATGGCGCATCTCGTCGGTGATCGGAAGTGTCATATCAATTCAGCGTTACGGAAACAACGCTGCCATCTGCGTCAGCGTCGTGTGCATCAATCTTAGGAGCAAGCTGGGGAAAAGCCCCAGCCCGACCATCAAAACTGCGAGCGGTATCGTGGCCGCAAGCTCAAGCGCATTCAAGTCTGCCAGGTTGGACCATCTGGGATTGAAAGTTCCCATAAACATTCTCGCAATCGTGCGCAGCGAATAGGCCGCGCTCACCAGGATGCCGATGCTGGCAATGACAACATACAGCCCCCAGCGCTGAAAAGCGCCGACCAGCACGTGAAACTCGCCCACAAACTGTGCCAGTCCCGGCATCCCCATCGAAGCCAGCAGCGCCAGCGACATCAACGCTGAATAGACCGGGATACGCGTGGCCAGTCCGCTAAAGTCTGATACCTCGCGGGTATGCGAGCGCTCGTAAAGGATGCCCACCAGGAGGAAGAGCGCGCCCGTGATGATGCCATGCGTGACCATCTGAAACAGTGCGCCGGAAAACCCGGTGACATTGAGGGCAGCAATGCCGATGAGCACAAAGCCCATATGACTGATCGAAGAAAAGGCCACCATCGCCTTAAGGTCCGTTTGACGCCACGACAGGACCGCGCCGTAGATAATGTTGACCATCCCCAGCGCCAGCAGAAATGGTGAAAACCATTCCAGCCCCTGGGGCAACAATCCGCTCACGCGGAGGATGCCGTAAGCGCCCATCTTCAGGAGCAGCCCGGAAAGAATGATGCTGACCGGCGCTGGGGCTTCTACGTGGGCCAGCGGCAACCAGCCGTGCAGCGGAAACACCGGGACTTTAACCGCAAACCCGATGAAAAAAGCGATGAATGGACCAAGCTGAAATGCCCGAGTCCAACCTTCGCGCGCTTTCATCAGCGCCAACATGTCAAAGGTATGTGGATCGGCATTCAAATAGACGGCAATGATCCCGAGCAGCATGAAGATCGATCCTGCCAGGGTGTAGAGGAAGAAGGTCATCGTGGCTGTCGCTCTGTTTTCGCCGCCCCATAACCCGATCAGGAAGAACATTGGCACCAGACCGATCTCCCAAAAGACGTAGAAGAGAAACCAGTCCTGCGACATGAAGACTCCGAGCATCGAAAATTCCAGTAGGAAAATCCATGCGTAGTAACCTTTGACTCGCTCACTGATGCTGACCGAGGCGATCACTGCGACCAGGGTCAAGAGCGTCGTCAGCAGCACCAGTGGAAAGGAGAGGCCATCGACGCCGAGCACGTAGGTCATCCCCAGTTCCGGAATCCATGGCCGCCGTTCGACAAACTGCAGTTCGGCGGTGTTCAGGCTAAACCTAAAAAGCAGTTGCCAGGAGACGGCAAAGACAACCGTGGCCCACCCGATTGCAACCCCACGGATCAGCCACACTTTGTTCTTGGGCAAAACCAGGCTAATGACCAGACCGACGAGTGGCATGGCAACAATGATGCTCAAGATACCCATGGCGAATCCTCCTGAGAGCGACAATCGTTTTAGAAACGATCTAGCAAGTTGCTGAAAAATCCCAGGGATGGGGAGAGGGCCTGCGGGCGCCAAAACAGCAAAAAATATTTACTAAACCACTCGCCTCAAACCCGCTCCCCGGCCCTCTCCAGGAGAGGGAGTTTTTACCACCTTAATTCATCTCGCCTTCTCCTCTGCACGCTTCAACAGGGTTCTCTCGGCAAATGCATGTTCGGTCTCACCGCGCAGATGGTCTGTGCCGCGACGCTGCA
>JACDCK010000333.1 GCA_013817595.1 Pyrinomonadaceae bacterium
GTGCAGTGCCGCGCACTTCCACCTTCGCGCTCACCAATGCAACTCTTCCTTATGCGCTGCGACTCGCCCACAGAGGATTCTTCGAGGCAATTGCCAGCGATGCGGGATTGAAAGCGGGAGTGAACACTTATGCGGGTCACTGTACTTATGAAGCCGTGGCTACTTCACAGGGGTTGAAATACACGCCGCTCGACGAATTGATCGAAAGCAGCAGCGCGAAGACGGCCTGAATCAGTTACCAAACGAATAGATGACCCACTACCCCTTGTTGGCGGCAATACCCTCGACTTCGGAGGCTACGCTTAGTCAATAAACTGCCGCTGCCAGAGTTCCAGATTGAGCAACTGGAAGACCTGGAGGTTGTAGTCTTCGCGCCCTGAAAGATTTGCGTTCACAATCCGTCTTACTTCGGCAGGTCGAAAGAGGCCGCGGCGTTTGACAGTCTCCTCAGACAGGAGGTCTTCAACCAACGGACGCAGCGGGCCGCGCAGCCAGGAACGGATCGGCGCCCCGAACCCGGCCTTCTTGCGCCACACAACTTCGTGAGGGAACAGCTTCTCGAGCGCTCGCTTCAGAGCGTATTTTCGTTTGAAGCCATGGAGCTTCAGGCCGGGCGGCATGCGTGCTGCGAGTTCAATCATTTGCCGATTCAGGAAGGGCACGCGTACCTCAAGGTTTGCGGCCATGGAAGTCTTGTCGGTGGTGATCAGATTCAAGCAAGGCAAGAACGTTTTTAGATCGACGTAGAGCAGGCGGTTTAGGGGGGCCGCATTTTGCACATGAGCGAAGTAGCGGCGATGTGCGGCATAGGCGTCCAGCTCGTGGGTTGCGGCTCGTAGATCATTTGTGTAGATCTGACGCTTCTCCAGGTCGGTGAAATAAGTGCCATAACCGAGATAACGATCCTCGAAATCCAGGGCGGCGCTGCGGGCAAATTTCTTTGCGTTGCGCAGAGGTGCGGTAAGTTTTCCTGGCAAGCCTCCCGGGAGCGCTCGCTCGAGAGTTTTCATCAACGGCCGCCGCAAGAGTTGCGGCACCGGATCAAACGCGCCGGCAATTTTCATGGCAAGCTGGCGCGGATAGCCTGCAAAGACTTCGTCACCTCCCATTCCTGACAACATGACAGTTAATGTCTCTCGAGCGGCCTGGGAAACGAGGTAGCTGGGAATGGCCATGTCTATGGCTGGCTCATCCAAGTGATAAACGAGTTTCGGAAGCAACTCCGCGACCGCGGGCTTGAGCATGATCTCGTGATAATCGGTGTCAAGTTGCCGGTTGACCTGGCGCGCCCACCTGACATCATCTGGGATGATGTCGTAGCGCAGGTCCCCGCTCTCGATGCCGACGGTATAAGTTGCGATGCGCCGCCCGTTGCTGTGATTTTTCATCATGGCGACGATCGAGGAGGAGTCGATGCCGCCGGACAGAAATGATCCGAGTGGTACGTCAGCCACCATTTCCATGTGCACAACCCGATCGAGCGTTTCCAGTACGCTTTCCTGCCACCAGTTTTCGCTGCGTCCTTCTTCAATCTCGTCAAATGAAACATCCCACCACTCGTTGACTGCGATTTCATCGTCGCGAAATGTGAGTGTGTGGGCCGGCGGAAGAGTCTTGATTCCTCTAAATAACGTGTTGGGATCCGGGACCCAGAGGAAGGTCAGAAACTGGTGCAACCCTTCGGTGTCGACAGCGCGCTGAATGAGTCCGGTCGCCAGAATTGCTTTAATTTCCGACGCGAAGATAAGAGAGCTTTTCCTGCCGTTCTTTGAGCGCAGATGGGCGTAGTAAAGCGGCTTAATGCCAACGTGGTCGCGCGCTAATGTCAGGGTTCGCTCTTGATTGTCCCAGACGGCGAAAGCAAACATGCCGTTCAAGTGAGGTAAGCAGCCCGCTCCCCATTCAGCAAACGCTGCCAGCAAGACTTCGGTGTCAGTGTCGGTACGGAATTGGTGACCTTTAGATCTCAGCTCTTCACGCAGTTCACGGTAGTTGTAGATCTCGCCGTTGAAGGTGATGACGTAGCGACCATCGGCGGATATCATAGGCTGATGACCGGCGCTGGAGGTGTCTATGATGGCTAAACGGCGATGGCCCAAACAGACCCGCCGTCCCGTTTCGTCTATTGCTTCAGAAGTCCAGACGCCCTCATCGTCGCGGCCGCGATGCTCGATCGTCGCAAGCATGGAGGTGATGTACTTGTCTGGGTCAGCAGCTATTATTCCGGCAATGCCGCACATAAAAACTAACCAGTGACAAGTGATTCGAGAAGTTAAGAGTTCAAGCTTTAGCTTGCGGGTAGCCCAACCCCACAACCTAAAGGTTGAACTCTCAACTAGTTGAATCGCTCATCACTTATCACTGATCCCTACAGATTGTCCGCTACGCAAGAATCTGGCTCTTGGCTTTCCCTAGTCCGCTGATTACAAGGTCATTTTTGCGTTAATCCCAACCCTATACCAGCTCCCCGGTTCTGTAATAAGTTCAGCTTTTCCTCGATCAATTTACTAACCCACTCGGCGCGGGCATCCCACGTTCCATGCGTGACTGATGCTTGTCGTCTTCGCACTGCTTCGGGATTTTTCTCATCAAGCGCTTCCGCCACCAGCCTAAAAAACTCATCATGACCGCGAGCGATCCGGAGCACGTCACGCATTGACTCATATTCCGGCAATGATGAGATCACC
>JACDCK010000334.1 GCA_013817595.1 Pyrinomonadaceae bacterium
ACGTATTACGGACCTTTCGCGGGTTATGTTGAAGATCCAAATAGCGTCTTCATGACGAAAGAGCGTTGAGAGCTGCACATTCGAACGAGCGGTCGATGGTCCTTATCGCGCGCCCTATTGCAAGGAGCCACACTTCCGGCAGTTTCGGGCGGAACCATCGGAGCGTGACGGCTGCTGTCCGCGAAGCAGCTTGGCGCGGCTCCGGCAACAATCGACATTCCAGACGAGGACCACCCTCCAGGTTCCGAGCGATGCGCCGACGAAATGAAGGGACGGCAACCGCAAGGGAGATCGCGTAGCAGCGCAAAGACGTCGTCTTTGGTTTGACGTCTTGAACGTCATAGGGTCGTTGTTGATCATGCCGCTGACAGCCATCACGCGGGAAGTGAGCGCGAGCATCAATGATTGCGAGCTGTCGTTCCATGCGCGGGAGCCGATCGATCTGGGCAGGGCAATCGCCCAGCACAAGGCGTATCAGAATTGTCTCGCGGAATCGGGGGCGCGGGTCGTTTCCCTCCCCGCCGAGCCAAAACTTCCGGACGCTGTTTTTGTGGAAGATCCGGCGGTGGTGATGGACGAGATCGCTGTCATCTCGATCATGGGAGCCCCAAGCCGACGGCCTGAGGCGAGCAGTGTGACGGAAGCGCTCTCGCGTTATCGGCCCATCAAGTTTCTCACTGCACCTGCAACGCTGGATGGGGGCGATGTGCTCCGGATCGATCGCACGGTTTTTGTCGGTTTGTCGCGACGCACAAATCGGGAGGGTGTCGCGCAATTGAGCGAGCTGCTTCGGCCCTACGAATATCGAGTCGACCCGGTGAAGATGCGCGGTTGCCTGCATCTGAAGAGCGCCTGCTCTTACTTGGGAAACCATACGGCACTCGTGAATCGGTCGTGGATCGGGGAGCAGGATTTGCAGGAATTTGAATTGCTGAACGTGGCTGAGGATGAGCCGGGCGCCGCGAATGCGCTCCTGCTCAACGGCGTGGTGATCATGCCGGCTTCTTTCCCAAAGACACGCGTGCGGCTCGAAAAATGCGGGTTGCGCGTCCGGACGATCGACGTGTCGGAATTGCAGAAAGCGGAAGCAGGCGTGACATGCTGTAGTTTGATCTTCAATGACGAAGGCGTTACGCGGCGGGGGGCTGAATTTTGGAAGGAAAAATAATCCCGGGCGGGGTTGGCAACGAGCATACGAGTCGCAGGCATTCCAAGGGGAAAACTTCAAAATTGTGCAAAACTTATTTGACGCCCCGCGTGGCTACCCTATCTTGCTCGTCCCGCGACACGGCGGCCCAGCACCGATAGGTGCGGGGTGTTCTTCCCTCCCGGCTCACTCGCGAGCCAGTTCCTTCGGTCATTCGACACAGGCTGGCGTTGTACGTGAAACGGGAGGACGCAAGAACGGTTGATCTTTGACAGTGCAATTCTGGATTTCGTCTATCACGACGGATCTTCCATCCTTTGAAATCCAGAAGGGATTAGTAAGTCAGCGAAAATTGAATTGTGCGTTATTCGTTAAGTTTTCTTTGATTAAAAATTTTCCCAAGGCTCGCAAGGGCGGCGGGAATCTTATTTGAAAAAGATCGGACGAACACCGGCTTTCATCTACGGATGAGCAGTCGGTTTAGAATGGTCAGATTCACGTCGGTGCTTTAGCGAGCACCGGCACAAACTTTGTCCGGAGTCAGCAATGACCACCGGCTCCAAATTTTTACGGAGAGTTTGATTCTGGCTCAGAACGAACGCTGGCGGCGTGGATAAGACATGCAAGTCGAACGGGACAATATCTGTAGCAATACAGGTGTTGTTTAGTGGCGAACGGGTGCGTAACACGTGGGCAATCTGCCGAGAAGTGGGGGATAGCTCGCCGAAAGGCGAATTAATACCGCATATGATCAGAGGCGACATCGCTTCGAAATCAAAGGTGGCGCAAGCTACCGCTTTCCGATGAGCCCGCGGCCTATCAGCTAGTTGGTGAGGTAACGGCTCACCAAGGCGATGACGGGTAGCTGGTCTGAGAGGACGACCAGTCACACTGGAACTGAGACACGGTCCAGACACCTACGGGTGGCAGCAGTCGAGAATTTTTCTCAATGGGGGCAACCCTGAAGGAGCGACGCCGCGTGGAGGATGAAGGCTTTCGGGTTGTAAACTCCTGTCATTTGAGAACAAGTGTAGCTAAGTAACTACTGGCTACTTGATAGTATCAGAAGAGGAAGAGACGGCTAACTCTGTGCCAGCAGCCGCGGTAATACAGAGGTCTCAAGCGTTGTTCGGATTCATTGGGCGTAAAGGGTGCGTAGGTGGCGGGGTAAGTCAGGTGTGAAATTTCGGAGCTTAACTCCGAAACTGCATTTGATACTGCCTTGCTTGAGGACTGGAGAGGAGACTGGAATTCACGGTGTAGCAGTGAAATGCGTAGAGATCGTGAGGAAGACCAGTGGCGAAGGCGGGTCTCTGGACAGTTCCTGACACTGAGGCACGAAGGCCAGGGGAGCAAACGGGATTAGATACCCCGGTAGTCCTGGCAGTAAACGGTGCACGTTTGGTGTGGGGGGATTCGACCCCTTCCGCGCCGGAGCTAACGCGTTAAACGTGCCGCCTGGGGAGTACGGTCGCAAGATTAAAACTCAAAGAAATTGACGGGGGCCCGCACAAGCGGTGGAGTATGTGGCTTAATTCG
>JACDCK010000120.1 GCA_013817595.1 Pyrinomonadaceae bacterium
CGTCGCTTCTTCCGTCTCCGTCTTTCAGCTTGCGCTGTCGACTGAACTGCGAGAACATCTCCCTCTACCAAAACACCTCGATACAAAGCTCGTCTATCGTTGCCTTGATGTTGCTTCGGAAAGGTCTATATGGAACGCAGGACCACAGCCTGGTTTAGTCCCAACTTGAATATGGAAATGCCACTCGTGGCCTATGGGCATGCGGGACAGCCACTCTTGATGTTGCCCACGGCCGCAGCCGACTATCTTGAGTACGAACGGTTTCATCTGGTTGACGCCATAAGGCCGCACATCGAAAGTGGATGGATTCGTGCCTATTCAATCAATAGCGTGAATCGCCATAGCCTTCTTAATGAACAGATGCCGCCGCACCTAAAGGCCGAACTCCTAACGCGTTTCGACCGCTACATCGTGGATGAAGTACTGCCAGCAATTCGAAGAGACAGTGGCCAGCCAGATGCGAAGCCACTCACCACGGGCGCGAGTCTCGGCGCCTTTCTGGCGGCCAATGCTTACTTCAAACATCCGGATCAGTTTCGCGGTGTGATTGCCATGAGCGGCAGTTATGACGTGAGGTCCTACCTCAAAGACTTCTATGACGACAATGTCTATTTCAACAATCCGCTAGACTATTTACCAAATCTGAACGACGACTACCATCTACCGCTGCTGCGAAAAGCCGACTCTATCTTCATCATGTCCGGTCAGGGTTCGTACGAGGCGCCTGAGCGCAGCCGCCATCTCTCCGACATTCTAAACTCGAAGGGAATTCCTCACACGCTGGACCTTTGGGGTCCAGATGTTAACCACGACTGGCCGTGGTGGCGAAGGATGCTGCCTTACACCTTGGATAAGTTAGTTTAAGGATGAAGGCGGAAGGATGAGGGCGGAATAACCTCTTTCCCAGTCCCAACTACTAACTAGCCTCACAAAAGGAGACGCCTTCATCCTTCATCCTTGAGTCAGGGTTCGTCGTCGCCCTTCTTCCCTTTCTTCTTCTGAGGTTCCACCTCGCGTGGGCGCGTGGTTGGTGGCGGTGGCTCGGCTTTGGGCGCAGCCGTTTCAGGCTTTGGAGGCGCTACGACGGATTGATCCTCCGTCTTTGGTGGCGGAGGCAGTGTTACTTGCTCTAACTTCGGTTCGAGATCGGCCGTTACCGTACTTTCATCGCCTTCTTCAGTTTCGGCTTCCGCGGCGAGTTGGGCTCGTTCAGCTGCTAGTTCACGCTGGCGCTGACGGAAGAGCTCTCTCATGTCTTCAGGCATTGACGGTGCCTTGTCGAAGTTCTCCTTAGGTTTATCCTTCAGAAAAGGCTTCATGAAATCAATGAAGAAAGGTAGCGCGCCCACGCCTCCAGTCATACCGTTTCCGAGATCTTTTTTCTTGCCCGGATAGCCCATCCAGACACCCGTCACATAGGTCGGCGTGTAGCCTATAAACCAGACGTCAGTATGATCGTTTACGGTGCCCGTCTTACCGGCAACCGGAACTCCGAGCGAGCGGGCGGCCGTGGCAGTGCCAGACTCCACTACTGCCCGCATCATCGAAACCATCGTCAACGCCACATACTCGTTCATCACTTTGTATGTAGTCTTTTCCCAATCCTCCAGGACTGCGCCATCGCGGTCCAACACCCGACGGATCATGTGGGGCTCAACGCGGATACCCTTATTTGGGAAAGCTGAGTAGGCCGAGACCATTTGATCCAAGGGCACTTCCGTCGCACCCAGTGCGGAAGGGAGATAAGGTGCCATGGGAACTTTTATGCCGAAGCGCCGCACCATCTGAGCTCCGGTTTGGATGCCGACAGTTTGCAGCAGGTGAACTGCGGGGATGTTCATCGATTTCGCCAACGCGACTTTCAGAGGCAAGTCGCCGTTACCGAGCGAGCCATCATAGTTGTGTGGTTTCCAGGAGCCAATGCTGATCGGTGCGCCGCTGACCGGCGTGTTTGGCGTCATGCCCCATTCGACCGCAGCCGTGTAGATGAATGGCTTAAAACACGACCCGGTCTGCCGATACGCCTGAGTTGCATTATTGAACTTGCTGGTGCTGTAGAAGTCGTACCCGCCCACCATCGTAACGATTTCGCCAGTTCGGGCATTGAGGGTCATCATCGCGCCCTGGACCGCGGGAACCTGTGAGAGATTGACCTTTAGCCGGCGCGTTTTCTTGTCCACCTCTTTAATCTCAAACTCAGCCAGGTACCCAACCTTGAATTCATCTCTTGGTGGCCGATGTCCCCAGCCCATCTCCGTAGGCTTAACCGTGGCGGTGTAGTTGCCAAAGCGCACGGTTGCCTCATTTTTCGCCCGATCAACCTTCATGACCAGGCCCATTAGAAAACGGCCCTCCTGGTATTCGTTACCGTACCAGTCGGGGTGTTTGAAGTTATTCAATTCCTGTTGGGCGGGCGGACCGGCTCCGTTTTGTGCGGAGGTCGGAACCATCGTGTAGCTCGAACGCCATCCCCTACTACGATCGTAACGTCTGAGACCGGCACGGACGACCTCATACGCCTTCTTCTGAGCTTCGACATTAATCGTGGTGTAGACCGATAACCCTCCCTGAGCCACTCGAGTCGTGTACTTGTCTTCCAAATCTTGTCTGACCTGCTCCACCGGGTAATCGAACGGGCTTGAACGCGGTTGGGATTGGTAATAGGCCGTGTCGGCAAGCTGAATGGGATTAGCTTTTGCGGCATCGACTTGGGCTTGAGTGGCGAACCCGTGCTTAGCCATCAGGTCCAAAACCAAATCCCTTCGCTCTTTCGCTTTCACGGCGTTAGCCGTCGGTGAATATTCGCTTGGTGCTTTGGGAACACCAGCTAGCAGGGCGGCCTCGCCGATCGTCAGGTCCTTCGCCTGTTTGCCGAAATAAGTCTCGGCCCCAGCCTCAATGCCGTACGCGTTGGCACCGAGGAAAGTGTGATTGGCGTACAACTCCATGATCTGATTCTTGGTGTAGTAGCGTTCGATCTGGAGCGCCAGAGCCCATTCATTTACCTTGCGCTTAAGCGTTTGTTCTCGTGAAAGAAAAAGATTCTTGGCGAGCTGTTGAGTTAACGTGGATCCGCCTTCTACTTTATCAGTGGTGAGGTTTTTCCAGGTGGCCCCAATGATTCGAATCGGGTCGATGCCGACGTGATCGTAGAACCGAGCATCTTCGACTGCCAAAATCGCGTTTTTCACCACCTGCGGGATTTCTTCGTACTTAAGAGGAATCCTTTTCTCCAGAGCAAACTCGCCGATTACTGTTTCCCCGTCGTCGGCGAAGACTCGCGTAACCACGCTGGGACGATAAGTCGCCAGGGCCGCAACTTCATTGGCGGCCCGGGAGTAATTCAGTTCATAGGCAGCAATAATGCCGGTCAGGCCCCCGGCCGCCAGGGCCAGAAGCAACACTGCCGGCAACCAGAATCGGCGCAGAAGATGCTGGCGCTCGGCGGCAGGAGCGTTAAGAACTGCGCGTGCTGAAAGCGTTCTGGAATCTCTTGCCATTAAAACTCAACCTCTTTCAATATCTGAAATGGATCAGGCCGTAGGATTACTACCGTTTGCGCAGGTAGCTTCGCTGACGGGGATTATAACAAAAGCTCTGTTATAATCTCACCTTGCAACGGGGGGCGACAGGCTTCGACAGGAGTCCTGGACGATCGACCGGATGCCATGCCGGGCTTCTCTATGCAGCTCGTTAAAAAGCGTAGGGAAAAACAATTGCCAATAACAATGAATTGGCTCTCGCTGCCTAATTAGCACCGAGCGTCTCACCGCAAGTTGCTCATGCGCGCGGATTGAGATGTCACTTAGTTGAGCTGGCCCGCTCCTTCGGTCCGTGGGAGTGGGCGAGAACAAAGTCGGACTAGCTCCTGCTGAGGTCTTGTCACTTCACTGACTCGGCAAGCGAGCGAATTTTTGTCCGGCTTGCCGGACATGAAAGAGAAGTGACTAAGCATGTAGAGTCCTTCGACGTTGGCTCTTGGATCCGAGTTCAATTCTCGGCGCCTCCACCAACCTTTGAATTTCGGATTTCGAATTGGGGATTTGGGATTTGAAATCGGAATCTGAGACCTGAGAATTGAAGTCCGAAATTCGCAATTCGAAATCCGCAATCCGAAATTCGCTTCCCATTGGCATCTTTGACAGCGGCGTCGGGGGACTCACCGTCTATCGCGCACTGCACGAACGTCTGCCGGACGAGCATTTTGTTTACCTTGGTGACACTGCGCGAGTTCCTTACGGCACCAAATCGCTTGCCACAGTTGAGCGATACGCTACCGAGAATGCTAGATTTCTGGAGTCGCACGGTATCAAGCTCCTGGTAGTTGCCTGCAATACAGCTTCCGCCCTCGCGCTGCCTGCGATTCGCGATGCTGTAAGTGTGGACGTCGTTGGCGTGATCCATCCGGGTGCTCGTGCAGCTGTGGAGAGCTCCAACGGCAAGCGAATTGGAGTCATCGGGACGGAAGCAACCGTGCAGAGCGAAGCTTACCGTCGGTCGATCTCGAGCCTTGATCCGGCGGCGGTAGTAATCGAGCGGGCCTGTCCTCTTTTTGTCTCACTTGCTGAAGAAGGTTGGGCCGAGACGGAGGTGGCCCGTTCAGTAGCTGAGCATTATTTGAGAGACCTGAGGAAAAGCGACCTGGGCGCACTTGTTCTGGGTTGCACCCACTACCCCATCTTGCGCGGCGTAATAAGCGATGCAGTAGGCAGAGATATTCCTTTGATTGATTCTGGCGACGCCACGGCGGACGAGGTACAGTCCCTCCTGGAAATTAGAGGACTCTCTCGTCCGAGAGCACCGAACGCGGATCGGGTAAGACTGGTCTGCGACGACTTGGACCACTTTTACGTAACAGACGCGGCCCAACGTTTTGCCAAGGTCGCGGAAAGGTTTCTTGGCGCTGCCCCAACGGTTCTGGAGGCGGTTGAGGTGTGGGGGCACGATGAGCTTCGTACGTACTGATGGACGCGCGGTCGATGAGCTGCGCGCCTTAAAGATAACCCCTGGATACCTGCCCTATGCGGAAGGCTCCGTGCTGATTGAGATGGGGCAGACGCGCGTTATCTGTTCAGCTTCAATCGAGGACCGCGTGCCACCGTTTCTGCGGAATACCGGACAGGGTTGGGTGACGGCCGAATATGCCATGCTGCCGCGCTCGACTCAGCAGCGCGTACAGCGCGAGACCGTTCGCGGCGGCCCGTCAGGCCGCACCCATGAAATTCAACGTTTGATCGGGCGCAGTTTAAGGGCCGTTACTGACATGAAGATTCTAGGCGAACGGACCATTACGCTGGATTGCGATGTGCTGCAAGCCGACGGAGGAACTCGCACGGCTGCGATAACGGGGTCTTATGTGGCACTCGCTCTCGCCAGCAGGCGCCTTTCGAAAGCTGGAAGGATTCCAAGGAGTCTTGTCGCCAACCAAGTGGCTGCGATCAGCGTTGGTATTGTTGACAACGCGGCCTTACTGGATTTGAAATATGACGAGGACTCCCGAGCAGAAGTCGACATGAACGTTATTTGCACTGGTGACGGCCGCTTTATCGAGGTGCAGGGCACAGCAGAACGCCAGCCTTACACCAGAGAGCAAATGGACAAACTGCTCGACCTGGCTACTAAGGGAATTGAGCATCTCGTAGGAATTCAACGCGAAACACTGGCCCGGGCGAACCATGGCTGAGCCGATCTCAGGGACAACTAAGCCACTCCCGCGGTGCATCTGAGGTTATGTCGGTGGATTTCGAACAACTCACACATCCTAACTTTTGATTCCGCCGTCCGCGGATGGAGTTAATCAATAACATGCCAGTCTTAAGAATTATCCTAGCGTCTGCCTTCCTTGCACTGAGCTGTTCGCTGGCCAGTGCTCAGCAAGTGTTCACCAGCGACAAGATTGACTACACAATTGAACTGCCTTCGACCACCTGGCGGGTAGTCTCCGAACCCGATGCGGCGCACGAACACGTCGAGTTCGTCTATGGGGACCGCCTCGAGGGGCATTTGCAGCTCCGAAAAGAGGTTGTAGATGCAGGAACTACGGCATCTGATCTCGCCCGGCGCGATCGCGATCAAAAATTCAGATTTCATCCGGGTTTTGTGGAAGGAAAAGAAGAGACCTTCTCGGGCCGCTTGAATGGTGTAACCGTCTCGTATGAGTTTATTAAAACCGGCAAGCCAATGATTGGCCGCATCTACTACCTTCAAGCCGACAACCGCACTATTTATGCGCTGCGTTTCACCGGTCTGCGAGATAAGCTGGCTCGCATTCGCAATCAAACCGATCTAATCGCCCGCAGTTTCAAACTTAAATAAGCCGTTGCTCGGGAAAGACCTTATGACCGCCAAGCTGACCGCCGGCGGGCATTTCCTTTTCACCAAATCCAAATTTTTCAGTGGGTTAACAATGTTAAGCTTGAAAAGCTCCATTAGTTGAAAGACTGCGCCCGGCGTCGGTCTCACGTCAACACATGGAACTTAGGGTTTCTCAGTTCGTGAAGGCACTCAACAATGAAGCTCAAGCTGCATCCTGGAATGGAAATCAAAAGTTCCACAATTGAAGGTAAGGGGTGTTTTTCAAAGACGCACTTTCCCCGGGGCCGAAAAATAGCGGAGTACACCGGCGAGAGAATATCCCACGCAGAAGCTAATCGTCGCTCCGGACGACGCCGACTCCGTATCTGCGCAATTAATGATCGCTGGAGCCTCGACGGCAGCAAGGGCGGGAACGGCACGCATTACATAAACCATTCCTGCGAACCCAACAGCTACATGAAAATACTCTATGGCCATATTCTCTTTATCGCACTCCGCGATATCCAGCCGGGCGAGGAGATCACACTCGACTACGAGTCGACACTCCACACAAATGATAAAAGGTGCACTTGTGGTGCACCTTCTTGTAGAGGGACGATAAATAAGTCCGAGGGTTAGGATACTAAGGTGTGGGAGTGAGGCTTTCGCCGATTAGATGGCTTATTGCATCAATGAGTTCGGGCTCTTCTTCGGGCGCGACAGTGCGCAGATCAATAAGGACTCTTCCGCCGGCAATGCGGGCGATAACGGGAGGGGACGATAGCCGGAGGCGACGCTGGATTTCGTCCGCTGAAAGACTGGCGTGCTGAAGCGAAATGAGGACGGTGGCTGGGTGAGTGGCCGGTCCAGAACCCCCTCCCACAGCAGACTTGCCCTCCCGGATAGCAATTATTAGCCCCGAGTTTGGAGACCTTTGTGACAAGCTCTCGGTCAAGTCTTTCGCCCGCAACTCAATTTCCTCCCTCCTCAGCGAAAGCATGTGGAGGGCCGGTACGTCCTGCAAGGCTGTCCCGCGGCGATGCGACTCAAGGGTCGCTTCCAGTGCTGCCAGAGTCAGTTTATCGACTCGTAAGGCGCGGTAGAGAGAGTGTCGGCGCAGCCCGTTGACGATCTCTCGTCGACCTACGATCAGTCCCGCCTGCGTTGAACCCAACAATTTATCACCGCTAAACGAAACCACGTCGGCACCCTCGGAAATGCAATCACTGATTACGGGTTCATTGCCAAGTTCGTAGGGACCTAAATCCGTCAGCACCCCGGATCCAGCATCCTCAAACAAACCAAGTTTCTGGTCATGGGCGAGTTGAGCAAGCTCTGAGAGTGAAGGGGAGGTGGTAAATCCCACGATCCTATAGTTCGATGGATGGACCCGCATTATGAGACGAGTACCTTCGGTGATTGCCCGACGGTAGTCGTCAAGATGCGTTCGATTGGTGGTACCGACTTCAATCATTTGGGTCCCGGAATTTGACATCACGTCAGGCACACGAAAATCACCACCGATCTCAACTAGCTCCCCACGAGAGACTAATGTCTCACCATCTCCAGCGAGCACGCTCAAAATGAGCAACGCTGCCGCGGCGCAGTTGTTTACAACAAGTGCGTCTTCTGCTCCCGTTAGCTCAATTAGTAGCTCCTCGACCCGCGCGCCGCGTCGGCCACGCGATCCGGACACGGCGTCGTATTCGAGTGTGCAGTAACCCGCTGCTGCGCCTGCAACTGCCGCGCGAGCGGCTTGTGAAAGCGGAGCACGTCCGAGATTGGTGTGCAGAATTACTCCCGTGGCATTAATTACCCGGCGAATCCCTGTCTTACTTTCCTGTGCTCCGACTTCCTTAAGTCGTTGTTCAGCCTGTAGCAGTAGGGTCTCGCGGGTGTCGCCATTGGACATCTCGCTAGCTTGGATCTTTGCCCGCATCTCATCCGTCACGATTCGCGCTAGGGCGGTAAGCTGTGACAATCCCACCAGCTTGCGTAGGCTCACGGCGGTTTCCGTTCGCAGCAATTGGTCGACGGAAGGCAATGAGCGGAGCGCGCTTGTCTTAGCAGTGGCGGGTTCAGACATGATTGATGTTCAGTCTCGGAGTTTGGGTGGGTAGAATAGCTTCTCGCTCGTCCTCCAGGCAAACGGATGGCAATAAGTAAGCTTCAAGGCAAGAGCTGAACGATAGAAGAAAAAGCAGCGACCGAGAAGAAAAAGGCGACCATGTGGTCGCCTTTTCTTGATGCGCTTGCCGGACTCAGACCGGAAGCGGTCAGTGGCTTTGCTGTTGCAAGCCGGGGAGCTGCTCACGTCTTAGTTACTTTTTCAGCCTGAGGTCCTTTGGGGCCCTGGGTAACTTCGAACTCGACTTCCTGGCCCTCTTCGAGAGTCTTGAAGCCATCACCCTGAATGGCGCTGTAGTGAACGAAGATGTCTGAAGAGCCAGGCTGCTCAATGAAGCCATAACCCTTTGAATTGTTAAACCACTTGACCTTACCGGTTATTCTAGACATACAACGAATCCTCCTAACGATTCGGTAAAACGGGGGCGAGTAGTCCAGGTTTCAGTCTCGGATTTGTTCAAAGCCCCAAGGCTGAATTCCGTACTAGTTCGCACCGACCTGAGGTTAATGC
>JACDCK010000335.1 GCA_013817595.1 Pyrinomonadaceae bacterium
CTGCTGGAGTGGTTCTTATTCCGATCCTCACGGCGACGCTGCTAACTGCTCATCACTCTGCTACTCCTTTGACTCAGCAGAATATTCAGCGTCCCCGCGCGCGTGAGGCTGGCATCATAGTTGGGGTCTTGCCCCCTGGTCCGCTAAACGCGATTACAGACGTCGCCGGCGTACTGGTTGGTCATACCACTATTATCCGGCAAGAAAACATCCGCACCGGGGTTACGGCAATCCTCCCTCATAATGGAAATCTTTTTCGCGAGAAGGTACCCGGTGCTGTCTTTGTGGGTAGGCTTCGGCAAACTAATGGGCTCGACCCAGGTGAATGAGCTGGGCGAGATCGAAACTCCAATCCTACTGACCTCGACACTGAGCGTGCCGCGCGTTGCTGATGCGCTGATGGATTACATGCTGAGCCTGCCCGGAAATGAAGATGTTCAGTCAGTCAATCCTCTGGTGGCGGAAACCAACGATGGATATCTGAACGACATCCGCGGACGGCATATCACCCGCGAGGATGTCCTGGCGGCGATCAAAAATGCCAAGAACGGAACAGTTGACGAAGGCTCAGTGGGCGCAGGGACAGGCACAGTCGCGTTTGGCTTCAAAGGTGGCATCGGGACTGCCTCACGGAAGTTGCCCTCGGGGTTGGGCGGATCCACAGTTGGCGTGCTCGTGCAGTCAAATTTTGGCGGCATTCTAACAATCAACGGAGCTCCTGTTGGCCGCGAGCTCGGGCAGTACTATTTAAAGGAGCAGCTCGGCCTCACCAACTCGCCTGGAAACCGCAACACTACTTCTCAGGCTAGGAATCCGAGCGAAGCCGACGGCTCAATCATTATGGTGATCGCTACCGACGCGCCGGTTGACGCTCGCAACCTCAGACGCATGGCAGCAAGGGCCATGATGGGGCTGGCAAAAACTGGTTCGGCCGGCACAAACGGCAGTGGCGATTACGCGATTGCCTTCTCGACATCCATCGACGTGCGTATTCGAATCTCCGCTAATCCTGTCGATCGCAACACCGCGCGCAATTTGAAGTCGCTACCAAACGATGCCATGTCGCCATTATTCCTGGCAGTCATCGAGGCCACCGAAGAAGCCATCTACAATTCGCTCTTTCGTGCCAACACCATCAGCGGCCGTGGCCGTACGGTCGATGCGTTGCCCCTCGAGCGGACCTTCGAGATACTGCGCAAACACGGGGCTCTTAAAAGATAGTCCAAAGTCCAAAGTCCAACGTTCGAGGAGTCAGGTGCCGAATTCCGTTTTAATTCTGAGACGTCGCACGTTGGACCTTGGACATTGTACTTTGGACCTCGCTTGGCCCACAGGTGTATTGACACTTCATTCGCAGCCGCATAAAATTCCCTTCGCCCGGAGATCATTACAATCTAACGATTACCAGGAGGTCAACCAGTGAAAACAACTGTTCGGGTCAACCGCAAGAGGCCGGAGTCGCTGACAAAGCAGATTACGGACCAGCTTACCGGGCTGATTGAGTCGGGAGCGATGACGGTGGGGAGTTATTTGCCCAGTGAGCGGGATCTGGCGGAGCAGGTAAACGTCGCAAGAAACGTCGTCAGAGGAAGCTACGAGAATCTCATGCGTGCCGGAAAGATTCAGAGCGAAGGGCGCAAGGGGCGAACGGTGCGCGCCTCCGGTACGAAGAAGCGTGCGGGCAAGAGTGCTGCGGGTTCCAAGGCGCGCAAAAAATAACGGCGCCTTGCATGTCCCCCTTTCCTCCCTCCCAAAGTTGGAAAAACGTCGCTACCGGGTGGCAATTGCGGCTTCGTCACCGAGCGCCAGAATCTCGTTCCGAATAGCATTGCGTTCAGCAATCAGCCTCACGAAAAACCTTCTCCTCCTTAAAAAGAAGGCCAAAGCCATTAATCCTCCGAAGAATCTGTCGAGCTCTTCTGAAAACCGGATCGCGGCGTAGCCCGCCGCCGGCACGACCAGCAGCGCAACAAGCGCGACTATCCCACCCAGAAATTTGTAACTCAGCAATCCCACAATCAACCACGTCAAAGGAAAGAGCAGCATTGCGGACAGGATCTTGATTGTTGAGATAACGTCGTCGGAGTCCTGGTAGAACCTGGTCGCCAGATAGCCACCCAGGCGATAGGCGGGATAGTGAATCAGAAGTCCCAGCGTGGCGGGCACGATCAGTAGCAGGAACAACAGTCCGCGACTAATCAGATGGCTAAAGACGTCCAGGGTGGAGGTTGGCGGTGATAGATCGTCCGGGTCCACCCCCGCCTGTTTCAATTCTTCTTCGAAGCGGGTCATGCGCGCCTCAAGTCTGGCCAGACGCTCAGGTGCGTGATCGCGCAGGATTTTGTAAGCTTTGATAAACCGTTGCTGGAGCTGCAACTCTCCCGTCAGACTGTCCTCCCTGTCCTTTCCCTCCTCCGAGAAAATCCTCTCTGCGCGCGCGATGGTGTGCAACGCTTCCTCATGCTCAGCATCGAGCATTACTTCGCGGAGCGCAGACTCAATTCTGTCTGAGAGGTCGCGTACGGCGGCTCGCGGCGGGTTGCCGTCCGACTCCAACTCCGTGCGTGTTACGTCGATAGGATTTCCGAAATGGAGCAATACCGCACTGCGAAAGGTCGTCTTTGAAGTGTAGTAAAGACCGGCTGGGACAATCTTGAGATCCGTGACTTCGCCAGTCGACAC
>JACDCK010000336.1 GCA_013817595.1 Pyrinomonadaceae bacterium
GTACGACAAGAGCCGAGTGGCCCTTAATCTTATACCGCTTTGCGGTGTGACCGGTGTGGCTAATGTGTAGATGCCCGGCGAGAAACAGATCTGCTCCGCAACTGGCCAGCGTTTCCATCGCCATGCGTGCACGACCAACGAGCTCGCTTTCGTGACGACCCTCGGGCAGATCGAACGGATGGTGAGAAACAACCACTTTCACCGTGTCATCACTGAGTTCACATATCTTCTCACGCACCCAGGCTACCTGACGTTCATTGATACGTCCCCCTTTAAAGGTTAGAGAGCGGGCGGTATTCACTCCTACTACCGCCATCTTTTCGTCGACATAGAAGGGATTGAGATCGTCGGTTATGTAGCGCCGGTACTTATCCAGAGGGCCCAGGAAACGCGAAAATACATTGTGCAAAGGTACGTCGTGATTACCGGGTACGACGATCTGAGGCTTAGGTAAGGCATCGAGGAAAGCGCGCGCTTCCTGAAACTGCCAGGAGCGTGCCCGCTGAGTCAGATCGCCCGAAACAGCTACCAAATGAGGTTTGATTTCATTAACGAACGAAATCAACGGCTCAACCACACTCGGGTCAGTGCGGCCAAAATGGATGTCAGACATATGAACGATCGTCCGCATCAATTTTACTTTCTACTTCGTTTCGTTCTCTACCGGCACAAGCACTCGTAGCGACAACGGACGAATACGATAGTGAAGCGGTGGCTGCATCACCGTCACTTCACCATCCATCGCCATGCGCAGACGGCGATGCTTCGTTTCTATCCATATCTCTTTCGCGCACAGAGCGATGAAGTTTTTATCATTCCGCAGGCCCCCCAATAGCGCCCGACAAGCCAACCGCATCAACCCAAGTCTGCCGGTATCACGGGTTATGTAGAGGCTCAAATTGCCCGCGTTGAGACAAGATCGAGCACCGACACTGAGGCTTTCCATCTCGTATTCATTGTTACCCACGAAAACCAGGGGAGTGCGGCTGGAAAAGTCTTTACCATCAGCATTCAGTCTGACATCGAGAAAAGGATAGCGTCGTAATACCGTGATTCCGGCCCAAAAAAACCCCGCCCATTTCCCGAAGCCGAGCCGCTGCTGGTTTTCGCGTTCGCGGACGAGCCAAGGATAAAGCCCGAGACTCGAATTGTTGAGAAAGATGCGTTGGTTTACTTCCCCCACGTCAACCTGGGTGGTATGGCCCGCGATGATGGTGCGCGCGGCGGCTTCAAGATCGAGCGGGATGGGCAGGTCCTTGGCAAAGTGATTTAGAGTACCCAATGGCAATACGCCCAGCGTCTTATCGGTGTCGATTATGACAGAGGCTACGGCGTTAATGGTACCATCCCCACCTCCGGCAACAACTATTCGGCTGTCGCTCCGCCCAGCCCGGCGCGCAAGCTCTACGACTTCCTCACCGCTCCTGGCCAACGAGATGTTAGCCTTCCGATTGCTAGCGGCAAAAATCTCAGCGAGCCGCTTGCGCATCTCTTTTTTGTCATCCGCGCCCGACCCGACGTTGATAATTACTTCAATCGATTCTTGCAGCATTACCCCTCTAACCACGCACCAACTATCGCGACAGGATACGATCAGTAGCGTTGATGACAATTGTGTCGGCGCCGGTTTCAATCGAGGACGAGGCCGAATAGAGTGAGAGACAATACAGCAGCCATTGACTGGTTGGAGGAAACCGCAATGCCTGCCTGATCAGCCGTGGTTTTTTATCAATCCGTCCGCAGGCGGATTTAGCGTCATTCGAGCCGACCGCGAGTTAGCATGTCTTTCATCGAGAACTTGGATGTTGCGAGGTGGTGCGCGGCCTGAAAGGCCCGAAGCAAATGCCACACTCGGTTAGATGGACGGAAAACCGAAACGTCCGCTCGCCCCTCTCCGTCAAAATCTTCCGGAACATTTTGATGGGGAACATCATTTTGATCTCCCATCCTGTTACTCTAAACTCGCCTGCAGCACTATTGAGTTGTCGCGCAGACGATGTCGGAGTGCGCCGAGGAGATAATAACATCCGCCTCTGCAGGGATGCTGACGTGCAGACCGTTTGCCGTAATGGCCCTCATTTGTCCGGTGCCGGTCACCGTCTGTTCGTTAATGACGACGAATCCACCACCCGGCAGATTAACCGTTTGATTAGGCTGACCCGTTATACCGATTGAGACACCGTTGATGCGGAGGTTGGCAAAAATACTACCCTCGCAAATCGGTCCACCCGCGGTACACGTGCATTGGGAACTCTCTGCCACAATGTCGGAGGTAATAATGTTACCACCCACCGTCAAAAACAGATTTTGGACAGTGGCTTGCGACCGGCTCTGGTCCCCAGCACCCTGAGTCGTTGCGGTGAGAAGCGAAGTCGTAAGCGCGCCCCCCAGCACATTAGCTGACGCCAATGACACTGTAATAAAGCCGCCCTCAGCAGGGAGCGGACCCGTGTCCACGAGCGTGGCATTTGTTCCCGCAATGGTCGCATTGACGGCAGTCGCCCGTCCGCTGAAAGTGTTGAGAGCTGAGCTACATCGCACGCGAATAAAGATGCCGTGATACGTGCTCGCAACCCTTAGGGTGAAATCAACCGGTAGACTGGGATTAATTACTGTGAAGGTTGCCGTTACCGGATAGAACGTGCCTGGCGTGAAGGCCGGTATATTAACTA
>JACDCK010000337.1 GCA_013817595.1 Pyrinomonadaceae bacterium
GGTGAGGATTTTCAGAAAGCAGCTTGGGATTCGGCAAGTCAACGATGCTTAACCGGCGTTTCTCCGTTACGAGTTGCCAGAAAGCAGGAGCGGCAGTAAACCGGACGCCCCTGAGACGGATAAAAAGGCACTGTTGTTTGCTGTCCACACTGCGCGCATTGAACAGAGACTTCGATGCGCTGTCGAATTCCGGATGACTGAGCGGCCGCGATTGCGGCGAGCCGTTCATTCTTGGCCTGTTTGCACGGTTTGCAACGCTTAGGTTCGTTCTTCAAACCCTTGTCGTGAAAAAAGACCTGCTCTCCGCCGGTCCAAATAAAATTCTCTCCGCAATCCACGCATTTGATTGCGCGATCGGGATACTCGCTGTCACCACTCGCTTGCGCTTCGCTGGCGAATTCCATTTGTGACATGATCTTGGCTCCCTGGATCGCTCACTTATGGTGCACCTTGGTGGGGATCAATTTAGCTATCCGATTGACTCGAAAAAGGGAAGCCGCTGGTTCTCCGCTGCTGAATGCGGAGGCTGAAGCCGCCCCTAGTGACTGACGTTGTTGGCAAAGTATTACTATGGCGAAACTGTGTCAAGACCTGCCGCGCTAGCCTTTGAGTAATCTTGACAGGCCAGTGACCGCATGCAAGCATCCGCGCAACTGCTAACGTGAGCAGTTGGAACATTTCACTGTGAAGTCTAAACTCTCGCAACAACCTATTCACCTCCTGACGAGGGGTTTTATCTCCGGTAGGGCCACGACCAAATGAAGCTATTGGTGCTGGGCTCGGGTGGGCGCGAACATGCGATTCTTTGGTCCCTTGACCAGACCTCAGACCTTGCTCTTGAGCTTTATTGCGCTCCCGGGAACGCTGGTATTGCTGAGATTGCTACGTGTAAACCCATTTCTTTGACCGACCACTCAACCCTTATTAAGCTTGTAAAGACAGAGGCAATAGACCTCACCATTGTGGGCCCGGAGGCACCTCTGGCCGATGGTATAGTGGATGAGTTTGAGCGTAACGGATTAGCGATTGTCGGACCCAGCCAGGCTGCTTCTCGTCTTGAATCGAGCAAAGCGTTCGCCAAGGATTTCATGGCTCGTCATAAGATACCGACGGCTGAGTATCGCGTTGTTAAGTCGGCCGGGGAAGCCGAAGAGATTCTGCGGAGTGGAGCTTTTGGTCCGGCCGCTTCGCGCGCGGTCGTTAAGGCGGATGGGCTCGCAGCCGGTAAGGGCGTCATTGTAGCTAATTCACGTGCAGAAGCGGAAAAATCTGCCCGTATGCTCATGGGCGGCGAGCTGGTTGGCGCCGAGGCGGCGAGGCAAGTGCTGATCGAAGAGGCTCTCTACGGCACGGAAGCCTCGCTGCTTCTGTTCGCAGATGGACGGGACTATGCCCTCATGCCGCCCGCCCGCGACCACAAGCGCATTGGTGAGAATGATACGGGCCCGAACACTGGCGGCATGGGTGCCGTTACCGGAGCGTCTATTCTGGAAGCAAAGACGCTCCATCGCGTTGTTCGCGAGATCGTTGAGCCCACACTCGCAGGCGCTCGAGCGGAAGGCTTCCCCTTTCGCGGCGCGCTCTTTCTCGGATTGATGTTAACCGCTGATGGTCCGAAGCTTCTGGAGTACAACGTGCGCTTGGGCGATCCTGAAACTCAGGCGATACTAGTAAGACTGAAGACCAGCCTCGTTGATATTTTTGAAGCTATCCGAACGGGAAGACTCCGAGACGTCAAAGTCGAATGGACTAACGACTCCTCAGCCTGCGTCGTGCTGGCAAGCCACGGCTATCCGGCTCAGTACAATATGAACGTTCCAATCGAAGGGCTGGATGGTGTCGCTTCCCTTGAAGACGTCACAGTTTTCCATGCGGGCACGAAGAGATCGGAAGCAGGCGAGTTGGTAACCGCAGGCGGACGAGTTCTGGGAGTTACTGCCAGGGGCGAGACGTTGGAAAAGGCACTCGGCTATTGCTATCACGCCGTGGAGCAAATCAAATGGGAAGGAATGCAGTACCGACGCGATATCGGCAAATTTAGGGAGCCCCCGTCCAAAACAAGTGGCTGAGCAGATCTACAGGATATTGACCCTAATCGCTACCTAATGGATGCAGCCTGATTCTCGGTTTTTCTCTCGGCCTGTTCCACAAGAAAAGCAGGGTAGCGCGCCCCTTTCTGGAGCCTGTACTTAAGTGCTGTTATACTCCGGCTTCGTTTTCCGCTTGTAACTTGAACCGCCGGCAGTCAAGCATCGTACAGAAACATATGCGGCTGGACAAATTTTGGTTCCGGGCAAGCACGAAGGGGCAGAATCGGACACCTTTCGCTGGAGGATAGCTGACACATGGGACTTTGGAGCAGAGTTAAGCGCTCAATGCGCGCACTGTTCGGTGGCTTAGTCGAGGCGACTGAAGATCCCGAACTAGTACTTCAGCAAACTATTCGAGACATGCGTGACCGCGTCCCTGAGTTGAACAACTCTGTGGCGCAGGTGATGGCTACCGAGAAGCTTCTGGGCAAGAGCAAAGAACGCCTTGAAACTCAGGTCGTGGACCTCGATTCCCGGATTCGCGCCTCGGTAAAGATGGGGCGCGACGATATTGCCACGGCTTACATCGGCCAGCTTCAGCAGGCGCAGGTGGACCTGCAAAAAACCTCGCAG
>JACDCK010000121.1 GCA_013817595.1 Pyrinomonadaceae bacterium
AAGCTGTGAAGGAAGGCGTTTCCAAAGACGAAGCCGAGACCGTCCGGCAGAAGTTGGCCGACGCAGGCGCGACCGTAGAAGTCAAATAGGTGTTCGACCTCGGTAGCAGGCGCAGGACCAAGCAACGATTGCACGTGCTACCGAATCCTATTCACCGGTTTTTCTTTGGCTTGACACCCGCATCGTTAGTGGGTAAGTTAGGGGAGTATTGAGGGCGCTGGCGTTACTCCCAAAAATTCACGAAGAAACAGCCGCTTTTTTGGTAATTAAGCGGTCAGGGTGTCGTGCGCCCTGACCGCGCTTTGGCATCTTTTTGGATTTCAGGTTTCTGATCGGTGATTGAGTTCAAGGCCTCCTCAATTACTAAACCAACCTGGAATCGTCAATCTTAAGGAATCTCTCATGTCTGTAAATCTTCTTCAAACTGTTAATACTGGCTTGGGGCGGCGTACAAGTCAGGCGCCTGAGCGTCAGGACTTTTCCAAAATTGCCACGGCGGTACGGATTCCGAATCTAATCGAGATTCAGCGGGAATCTTACAACCGTTTCCTGCAAATGGATTTCCTGCCAGAGGAGCGTGAGAATACTGGTCTGCAGGCCGTCTTTCAGTCCGTGTTTCCTATCTCTGACTTCCGCGGCACCGCGACCCTAGACTTCGTCGAGTATCAGATCGGCAACTGGCAATGTAAGTGCGGCCGGCTAGAGGGTCTGAACTATCTCCGCGCCCATTGTAAGAATTGCAGTTCTACCATCAAGGTCAATCCGCTGGCGGCAGGCGAGACGCTCTGCCACAAGTGCGGCACATTCAATTTCGTGCGCCCTCAGCTCTGCGAAAACTGCGGCGAGCCCGTAGGCCTCAAACACAAGCACGATCAACAGGAATGCCAGGAGCGGGGTATGAGCTATAGCGTACCGCTAAAGGTGAAGATCCGGCTCACGGTTTATGACAAGGATCCCGAGACCGAAGCGATGTCGATTCGGGACATCAAGGAAGAGGAAGTCTTCTTCGGCGAAATCCCTTTAATGACCGACAACGGAACCTTCATCATCAATGGTACCGAACGTGTCATTGTCTCCCAACTTCATCGAAGCCCGGGCGTTTTCTTCAAGCGCGGCGCGCTCTACGTTGCCAAGATCATTCCTTACCGCGGTTCGTGGGTCGAATTTGAGTACGACCAGAAAAACCTGCTCTATGTGCGTGTAGGCAAGCGCAAGTTTCTCGCCTCCATCTTCTTGCGTGCACTCGGCCTCTGGTTCAACCGAGAGGCTGACGTGAAGTCGCGCAACGACTCGGCGTTGGAAGAAGGCGTAAAGAACGCAGCTTTCACCGATGAAGACATGCTGCGAGCCCTTTACGTCACTGATGAAGTTCGCATTGAAGACGGTCGCTTGATGATGCAGGTGCCTGAACAGGGTCCCAGCAACCTTGTCGGGATGAAGGTGGACTTCGAAATTAAGGGACGGGGTGAGCCGATAGTTCGCAGTGGCAAGAAGATTACGGCTAGCGCGCTCGAGGCTCTGCGGAAGGCAAATATCGGCGAGGTGGAAATTGAGCCTTCGCAGTTCGAGGGCCCCTACGCTCTCGCCGATGTTGTTAACAAGGAGAGCGGAGAAGTTCTTCTCGAAGCAAACAACGAGATCACGCCCGCAAAACTGCAAGAAATTACTGAAGCGGGCATCGACAGTTTCTCTGTTTTCTTTCCCGAGCGGGACGATATTGGTTCAATTCTCTCGCTGACCTTAAAGAAAGACGTCATTACCAAACCGGTCGACGCGTTGTTGGAGATCTACCGCAAGATGCGTCCCGGAGATCCCCCGACTGTTCAAACGGCCTACCGCCTGCTCGAAGCCATGTTCTTCGATCCGCGCAAGTTTGATTTCTCGCGCGTGGGGAGATTGAAGTTTAACATCAAGATGGGTAAGCCGGAGCGCGATCGTATCAACGATCCGTTGCTGACGGCCCACGACTTCTACGAAGTTGTAGCCTACGTTTTGAAGATGCGCAAGAACCCGTCTGAGTATCAGTCAGATGATATTGATCACCTGGGCAATCGCCGCGTTCGCGCGGTAGGAGAGTTGCTGGAGAACCAGTTCCGCATTGGTCTTGAGCGTATGGAGCGAGCCATCAAAGAGAAGATGTCGATCCATCAAGAGATGCAGACGACAATGCCTCGCGATCTGATCAACGCCAAGCCGGTGACGGCCGCAGTGCGCGAGTTTTTTGGATCGAGTCAACTCTCGCAGTTCATGGATCAGACCAATCCACTATCGGAGATCACCCACAAGCGGCGGCTTTCCGCCCTGGGACCGGGTGGCCTCTCTCGTGAGCGCGCGGGATTCGAAGTTCGCGACGTTCACCCGACTCACTACGGCCGCATTTGTCCTATCGAGACGCCGGAAGGTCCGAACATCGGACTTATCTCGAGTCTCTCCTGCTTTGCGCGCATCAACGAGTTTGGTTTTATCGAAGCCCCTTATCGCAAGGTGAGTGATGGGCGCGTGCTTGAATACGTGCGCATCATCAATGGGGGCGACACGAAGCTGAAGCCCGGTGAACATATTCCGCAGGAAGACGTCGAGAAGGCAAACAAGAAAGTAGGTTCCGGCGGCAAGAAAGCGGAGTTCGAGCCCTGGCCCTTTTATTTGACGGCCTGGGAAGAAGACAAACACGTCGTCGGACAGGCGAACATTCAGCTCGACGAAAATGGCGACATCGTTAACGAGCGCAACGCCGCGCGCAAAGCCGGAGAATTCATTCTCGCCCTGCGTAAGGACATTGAATACGTTGACGTTTCACCGAAGCAGCTCGTTTCCGTAGCCGCCTCGCTGATTCCGTTTTTGGAGAACGACGACGCGAACCGCGCGCTGATGGGTTCAAACATGCAGCGTCAGTCGGTGCCCCTGCTGCGCGCTGAAGCTCCTTATATCGGAACCGGAATGGAGCAGACGACTGCCCGCGATTCCGGCGCGGTGGTCGTGGCCAAACGCGACGGGGTGGTTGACTACGTTGATTCCGAACGCTGCATTGTCAAAGCTGATCACAACGTGGATGGCACCATTTCGCGCGAAGTGACTGCGGATATTTACACGCTAATCAAGTTCAAGCGTTCGAATCAGAACACTTGTATCAATCAACGGCCGATCGTGCACGTGGGCGAGCGAGTTTCGAAGGGCCAGGTGATTGCGGACGGTCCTTGCACCGATCGGGGTGAGCTGGCGCTGGGCCGCAATGTGCTGGTCGCGTTCATGCCCTGGCGCGGCTACAACTTCGAAGACGCGATTCTTGTTTCCGAGCGCCTTGTGAAAGAGGACTACTACACCTCGATTCACATTGAAGAGCTTGAAGTTGAAGCGCGCGATACGAAGCTGGGGCCGGAAGAGATTACTCGCGACATTCCCAACGTCGGCGAGAACATGCTGCGCGACCTCGATGAGAGCGGGATTATTCGCATTGGCGCTCAGGTCAAGCCAGGATCGATACTCGTAGGCAAAGTGACACCTAAGGGTGAAACACAACTAACCGCGGAAGAGAAACTCCTGCGCGCGATTTTCGGTGAGAAGGCCGGCGACGTAAAAGACGCCTCGTTGGTTTCCCCGCCGGGTATTGATGGGACAGTGGTAGACGTGCAGGTCTTCACTCGCAAAGGCCAGGAAAAAGACGCGCGTTCGCTGGCGATTGAGCAAGAGGAGGAAGACCGTCTGCGACGCGACCTTGAGGATGAAATCCGCATCCTGCGCGAGCAGCGTGACCAGCGTATCTACGAGTTGCTTGAAGGCCGCAAGCTTTCAGCCGATCTTACAGTCAATCGCGAGGTGGTGATTCCGAAAGGCCAGCCCATCACGCGCGAGATGCTGGTCAATGTCGAGGCGAAGGTGCTGCGCAAGGTGCAGCTGGCTTCATCCCGCATCGATGTCGGCGCAGAGATCAAGGAATACGAAGATCGTACTGAGCGTCAGATAAAGATCCTTTCCGACATCTACGAAGAGAAGATCGCGAAACTGCGCCAGGGCGATGAGCTCGCTCCCGGTGTCATCAAGATGGTCAAGGTCTTCATCGCCATGAAGCGCAAGCTTTCAGTGGGCGATAAGATGGCCGGACGCCACGGTAACAAGGGCGTCATCGCCCGGATTCTGCCGGAAGAGGACATGCCTTACTTGCCTGACGGGACGCCTGTTGAGATTGTGCTCAACCCGTTAGGTGTGCCGTCGCGCATGAACGTGGGTCAGATTCTCGAGACTCACCTGGGGTGGGCAGCTCGGGTTCTGGGTCTTTACTTCGCAACCCCCGTCTTCGACGGTGCAACTGAAGCTGAGATTAAGGACAAGCTACGCCTTGCCGGCGACCGGGCTACCGAACTCGGACTTCCCGAGATCGTTAGTGAATCAGGAAAGGCGATTCTGTATGACGGTCTGTCAGGCGATCCCTTCGAGCAGAAGGTTACGGTTGGGTATATCTACATGCTCAAACTGTCGCACCTGGTCGACGACAAGATTCACGCGCGCTCGATTGGACCGTACAGCTTGATCACGCAACAGCCGCTTGGTGGTAAGGCCCAGTTCGGCGGCCAGCGATTTGGAGAGATGGAAGTCTGGGCGCTTGAGGCCTACGGTGCGGCGCACATTCTTCAGGAATTGCTAACAGCAAAGTCTGACGACGTCGCGGGCAGGTCGAAGATTTACGAGGCCATTGTTAAGGGCGAAGCTGACTTCGATCCGGGTCTACCGGAATCGTTCAACGTACTTGTGCGCGAGCTGCAGTCGCTCTGCCTTGACGTTGAGCTAATCAACAAGAAAGTCAGCGGCAATGGCGCGGGCGACGAAGAAGGTGTCGGCGAGGCGCTGATTACCAGTGGTGTAGAAGGATAAATTATTTTCGACTGCTGATTGCCAATTGCCGATTGGTCTTTGGCTTCGATCTTAAGTCTTTGGTTGGCTTCGCTGATTAACTGACGCGAGAGACCAATCGGCAATCGGCAATGGGCATTGGCAATGGAGAGTGTCGTGTTTAGATTCCAACAAGAAAAGCAGCAATTAGCTCCCGACTTTGAGGCGATTCGTATCTCGCTGGCTTCCCCGGAGAAGATCCGGCAGTGGTCACACGGTGAGGTGACGAAACCGGAAACGATTAATTATCGGACCTTCAAGCCTGAGCGTGATGGACTCTTCTGCGCGCGCATCTTCGGCCCGGTCGCTGACTGGGAGTGTCTGTGCGGCAAGTACAAACGCATGAAGCATCGCGGAGTGATCTGCGACAAATGCGGCGTCGAAGTAACTCAGGCGAAGGTGCGACGTGAGCGGTTGGGTCACATCGATCTGGCCAGCCCCTGTTCGCATGTGTGGTTTTTCAAGGGACTGCCCAGTCGTATCGGACACCTGCTGGATATTCCGCTGCGCGAGCTGGAGAAGGTGCTCTACTTCGAGTCGTACATTGTGATCGATCCCGGCGACGTGCCGGGCATTAAAGAGCGAGAGCTGCTTACCGACGAGCGTTATCGGGAATTAGTGCGTGATCATCCAGCGCAGTTTGTAGCCAAAATGGGCGCGGAAGCAATCAAAGAGCTGCTGTCGATGGTCAACATCGAAGAGCTGGCCACAGAGCTGCGCAAGCGAATGAGGGAAGAGACGTCGCAGCAGAAGAAACTGAAGTACTCGAAACGCCTGAAAGTTGCTACCTCTTTCTTGAAGAGCGGCAATCATCCCGAGTGGATGATTCTCGACGTCATCCCGGTGATTCCACCCGAGCTGCGGCCCCTGGTCCCCCTGGATGGCGGACGCTTCGCTACCTCGGACCTGAACGACCTTTATCGCCGCGTAATCAATCGCAACAACCGTCTCAAGAAGTTGATGGAGCTGCGCGCACCGGAAGTCATTGTGCGCAACGAAAAACGCATGCTTCAGGAAGCCGTCGATGCGCTCTTTGATAATGGGCGCCGTGGCCGGGTGCTGCGCGGTGTAAACAATCGGCCACTGAAGTCTCTGAGCGGAACCCTTAAGGGAAAACAGGGACGCTTCCGGCAGAATCTGCTAGGCAAGCGTGTCGACTACTCGGGTCGTTCAGTGATCGTAGTTGGTCCTGAGCTTAAGCTGCACCAGTGTGGCTTGCCCAAGAAGATGGCGCTCGAACTTTTCAAACCATTCATTTACAACCAGCTTGAGAAGCAGGGCCATGCGGCAACCATAAAACAGGCGCGCGAAATGGTTGAGCGCCAGGAGCCTGTAGTTTGGGACATCCTGGAAGAAGTTATTCGTGAGCACCCGGTGCTTTTGAACCGCGCTCCTACCCTTCACCGTCTCGGTATTCAAGCTTTCGAGCCGGTGCTGGTCGAAGGTAAGGCGATCAAGATTCATCCCCTCGTGTGCACCGCTTTCAACGCTGACTTCGACGGCGATCAGATGGCTGTGCACATTCCGCTCAGTCCGGAAGCGCAGATTGAAGCGGCCGTGTTGATGCTCTCCAGCAACAATATTCTGAGTCCCGCAAGCGGTCAGCCAATCGCCGTTCCCTCGCAGGACATAGTGCTCGGCATCTATTACCTGACTCGCGACAAAGAAGGCGCCAAGGGCGAGGGCCGGGTCTTCGCTTCGCTGGAAGAAGTACTGCTTGCGCTGGACGCTAAAGAGGTGACGACGCAGACTCCAATCAAACTGCGTATCCAGGGCGATCTAATCGATCTAACTCAAGAACACGATCCGCAGGATATTCTCCGCGCGGCCGTTCAGGAGAATGTGCGTCGGGTCGTAAATACCACCGTCGGCCGTGTGATCTTCAACGACTCCATACCCGCCGGGTTGCCATTCTTCAATGGTACACTCAAAAAGAAGGGTCTGCAGTCACTGGTTAACTATTCTCACATTCGCTTGGGCCATGAGATGACGGTCAAGATGCTCGACGATCTCAAGATGCTGGGCTTCCTCTACGCGACAAAAGCCGGCATCTCAATCGGCATCGACGACCTGGTGACTCCCGATGCCAAGAAGGGCCTGATCGACAAGGCGGAGAAGGAAGTAATTTCCGTCGAACAACAGTATCTGGACGGCGTCATCACCAACGGCGAACGCTACAACAAGATCATCGCCATCTGGTCTGAAGTGACTGACAAGGTTGCTAAGGAGATGTTCAAGGCGATGGACGAGCGCGAGAAATCCACGGGTGAACTGAATCCCATCCTGGTGATGAGTGACTCCGGTGCCCGTGGTAGCGCCCAGCAGATTCGGCAGCTGGCCGGAATGCGCGGCTTAATGGCCAAGCCATCGGGCGAAATCATCGAAACGCCCATCCGCGCCAACTTTCGCGAAGGTCTGGACGTTCTCCAGTACTTCATCTCAACTCACGGCGCACGCAAAGGTCTGGCTGATACGGCCCTTAAGACTGCCGATTCAGGCTACCTGACACGCCGCCTGGTCGATGTCGCGCAAGACGTGATCATCAGCGAACCAGACTGTGGCACCCTGCGCGGAATCTCCGCCAGCGCCATTGTTGAGGGCGGCGAGGAGATTGAGTCGTTGCGCGATCGCATTGTGGGCCGCACGGCACTCGAAGACGTCATTGACCCGGTTGAAGGTCGCGTAATCGTCGAAACTAACGAGGAGATCGACGAGGACCTGTCATCGGAGATTCAGCGCTCCGGCGTGCAGCGCGTGCGCATCCGTTCAGTGCTGACGTGCGAATCGCGACGTGGTTGCTGCATCAAGTGTTACGGGCGCAACCTGGCCACCGGGCGTCCCGTGGAGATTGGCGAGGCCGTGGGTGTAATTGCCGCGCAGTCGATCGGCGAACCGGGCACGCAGCTCACGATGCGTACGTTCCACATCGGCGGTACGGCGCGATTGGAAGAGTCATCGAAGCACGAAGCGCGCCAGGATGGCACCATCAGATACCTTGATCTGCAGACGGTTAAGAGCCGCAAGAGCGAGCGCATCGCGATGAACCGCAACGGGTCGTTGATCATCGTCGACGATCGAGGTCGCGAAGCGGCACGTTATCAAATTGTTTACGGAGCCCATATTCTAGTGGAGGACGGCGCTCGCGTAACTCAGGACCAACTGCTGGCGAAGTGGGATCCTTTTACGTTTGCGATCCTGACCGAGGTTGCTGGTCATGTTAAGTTCCAGGATCTGAAAGAAGGCGTGACGTTCGACGAAGAGGTTGACGAAGTAACAGGCCAGTCGCGCCTCGTTGTGAAAGACTCGCCCGACGAGAAGAAGCAACCGCGTTTCGAGATTCGCAACGCCAGCAACAAGATCCTGAAGACCTACCAGATGCCAGTGCGGGCGAATTTAATGGTCACCGACGGCGAGACTGTGGAGCCGGGCGACATCATTGCGAAGATTCCGCGCGAGACAACGAAAACGAAAGACATCACGGGCGGTCTGCCGCGCGTCGTCGAGCTTTTCGAAGCGCGCCGACCGGCGGAGACAGCGGTGATGTCCGAAATCGACGGTATCGTCAAGCTCGGTCCCATTGCCAAGGGCAAACGCAAGCTCATCATTACCGGCGACGACGGGGAAGAGCGCGAGTACGATATCCCGCGCGGTACGCACATCAACGTGCAGGAAGGCGACCGTGTGCGCGCCGGAGAGGCGCTGATGGATGGTCCACTTAATCCGCACGACATCTTGCGCGTGTTAGGTATGAGCCGCTTGCAGGAGTATCTCGTGAACGAGATTCAGGAGGTTTACCGCCTGCAGGGTGTGAATATCAACGACAAGCACATCGAAGTGATCGTGCGGCAGATGTTGCGCTGGGTGAAGATCAAGGAAGTCGGCGATACGGACTTCCTGCTCGAGGAGCAGGTCGATCGCTTCCGCTTCACCGACGAAAACGAGCGGGTCAACAA
>JACDCK010000338.1 GCA_013817595.1 Pyrinomonadaceae bacterium
TGTCAGAAGCGTATAGAAGACGAGGAGATTCGGGGGATAAACACAACGAACGCCTTGGGGAAGCTACTAGACACCTGCTATATTCAAGCCCAATAACGAACTTTTGACGTGATTGACCGTGTACTTCTATGCATAAGCGGTTCTTAGCAACCACGGTCCTGGCAACTGCTTTACTGTTCAGTCTGGGAGGCAACTTCCTGGTTGCCGGGCTCTGCCCGCATCTCCAGTCGAATGGCTTCGTGTGAGACGCAGCTTGCTGAACCCACGATGTCGCATGAAGACATGGGGCACATGGGGATGGGACACGAGTCTGCATTCAATTTGAATTCCGATGCGGGTGCTTTTGGTCAGCCTATTGGACCGTGTTCACACTGCGCAGTACATTCGCGTACGAATCCGAACACCGCTTCGCTCAGGGCTTCATCGTTACTAACAAGTTGCCTGAAGCGACGACCGTGCATTGGCACGGTCTCGAAGTTCCGCTGAACATGGATGGCGTGCCCTTCATCAGCCAACCTCTGATCGAGCCGGGTCAGACCTTCGTCTACGAGTACACGGTCCACCAGAACGGCACGTTCTTCTACCACTGCCACATGGCGATGCAAGAGATGATGGGAATGATCGGACTGTTCATCATCCACCCAAAACAGCCCTACTCGCCGCGCGTAGATAAGGACTTTGGCCTCATCCTTCAGGGGTGGGCGCTCTTGCCGAACAACCCCATCCCAAATTCGCTGGCGATGGAATTCAACTGGCTCACTATCAACGGCAAGGCGGGCCCGGCGACCACGCCGATGATTGTAAAGCAAGGTGAGCGAGTGCGTCTCAGGATCGTCAACCTGGGTATGGACCACCACCCGATGCATATCCACGGAAACCAGTTTTACGTCACAGGTACAGAGGGCGGGCGTGCTCCGGAGTCGACGTGGTTTCCTGGAAACACTGTGATCGTCGGCGTAGCGCAAGCGCGTGATGTTGAATTCGACGCCATTTATGCCGGCCATTGGATGTTCCACTGCCACCTGCCACACCACATGATGAACCAGATGCTCTCAATGGCGGGGCCAATGACCCAGGCAGGCCGGGGCGTGCAGACCGGCAAGGGGATGGAAGAGGGTATGGGCGTCATACGACAAGGTCACGCGCTTTCGGAAGACTTGGCTCCCGGCCTCGGACGCGGCATGGGTGACAGCACGGAGAAGGAGAGAAACACGACGAATCTCGCAGGCCCGAGCCCGCACCTGCAACAAAACACGCTCAGCGAGACCAACAAGAAACGTGTGCCGGGCTATCCGCAGGACATGTTCATGATCATGGACGAGGAAGTCGCAAAGCCTGAAACCTACAAACTTCCTCCGAGGTGGACCGCCTCGATGATGGGGATGATGACGCTGGTCAGAGTGTTGCCGCCCGATGTGTATGAGGAGGTCCAAAGAAGGACTAGAGAGGGCATTGCGGAGCCGCCGACAGGCCAGCCGGTACAGTCTCCGCACAAACATTGATCGTGAGCCAACGGTGGCAGGGGCGCCGGAGATGAACCACTCGCTGATGATGGCCCAGATGACCGGCATGTCAGGCCACGGGAACATGAAGATGGACATGAAGCGCGATATTGCCAAGCTTCAGGCGGCAACGGGCAAACAAATTGATCGCCCTGTTTCTGGACATGACGATCGCGCACCACCAGCCGGCTTAAACTCGATCCTCATTTTGGAGCGACAGGCATATCGAATCTTGCATCATCAATTGGAAAATTCTGCTTAACACCTAGGACCTTGCGGGTCGTGCCAAAGTGGTTGTCGTCCAAGTATGATACCCGCAGAGTAAACGGCAGTCTGACACCATCCACCTCTCGGTAATCTTCAAAGTCAGTCTGTTCGGGGTCAAAGCCGAGCTTTGTTTCGGTCAAGACAGTTCGACGTAGGAGTAACCCGGACTGGGTATCGAAGAATAGTCTTTCGGTTTTATTACTCAAGGACAGCGCTTCGATCACATATGCTTCCCGCTCACCGATCTTCTCTCTGCCGATTACACTCATTCTGGAGTATTGCTCTTTGAGCTTGAAGTCTTTATAGAAATCTGCGTCTCGCTTGATCCACTCCAGCTCGTCGCTGCTCATCTCACGCTGCTCGTCTGGTGTCTTGATCCAGCCTGTTGTGCCATTGAAGCCTTGATAAGTGACTCCTTCCGGAGTGGTGATCACCGCCAAATACTTGTTGGGACTTTTCTGAAAAGTTTCCGCCGTCCAAGTCTCTCCTCGGTTGATCATTGCCGCCTTCGGAGTGCCGGAGTGGATCAGCTTTGGTCTAAGCAAAGATACCTTCGTCATTCGGGTTCTGATCTTATCGACCGCCGCCCTGCCGCCTATAGCCTGAAAATATTTATCACACACTTGATCTACGCTTGGCACCAAGTCAGGGGACTTCGGGTCTCCATCCTCTGCTCTCGTCGTATCTGTAAAAGCACCTTGCCCGATAAGTGGGATTGACACCGGCTTAGCCTGCCCTTGATGACAGGTGTTGCAAGTGACAACAGTTTTGCCACCGAAGTTTGCTTTGTTCAGGTCAAACGTCATCTGGATATGCTGCCGCGCAATCTGTTTGAAAGGCTTGTCGTCCATCCAGTACTTGCCGTTTTCGGCA
>JACDCK010000339.1 GCA_013817595.1 Pyrinomonadaceae bacterium
TCTCTATCAAACGCTGGGACGCTTCGACGAAAGCTATACCTATGTGGGGCGTTGTCTGGATATCGCCCGGGAGATTGGTCAGAAGTACCTTGAGGGCTGCGCGCTCTTCGCAAGAGGCTGGGCAGAAGTGAATCAGGGGCAGACCGCTCAGGGAATCAAGACGCTTACGGCGAGCGAGGCGCTATGTCAGGCCATTGGGGCGGAATACTTTGTCTTTCAGAGCGCCATGCGGAAGGCAGAGGCACGTCTTTCTACTTTTCCCGGCGACAAGATCAACCAAGCCCCCGAATGGATTCAAACGCTCAAGAATCACCCCGATGGCCCGGACCATGAAGGAGACATCTTGCGGCTGGAGGCCATGTTGGCCCGCCATCATGAGCGCTTGGTGGAGGCCCTGGAAGCGATTGATAAGAGCCTAGCCAAAATCGATCAACAGCGAGAGCCTTTTCTTTACCTTCTCTCGGATGTCGAACGAATCCTGATTCTCCGGCAGATGGGTCAGGATGTCACCAATGAGCAGGGCCAGGCGCTGATACGCTGGCAGAGAGTCGCTCAGGTGAACACATTGCCCCCGCCCAGTATCAGCTCTAAGCTCTTTAGTATTATCGGCTGAGCTCGACTTTATCCATCGTTAAGCGGCGAAAGCAAGAACCTCAGCGAGGTGGGCGACAAAGGCCCTGGGAATATTGTGAATGTCGGGTCTGGGCATAGACATGGAAAAAAGGGGAACCGGCCAAAGTTGATAGCGGACAAAGGCCAGGGTATCGGAAAAGGTCGCAAGCGGCTTGTCATACCAAGCGGCCTGCCGAGGCGGCAAGTCCTGACCGTCGAGCAAGGCGTGAGCGAACAGCGTCACAAGGGAAAACAAACCCAACAAAGCCGGGGTGGTGCGGGCAATCGCCAGGTTGGACCACTGGCGTTGCGTTTCGATGCCCAGATGAGCGCGACTCTCTTGGAACGTGACCTCCACACACCAGCGCTGCACAAAAAAGGTCATGATCTGGGCGGGCGTGAGCGCCAGATCGGTACTGAGCAGGGCCTGGGACGCGAAGATGCCCCACGGGTCACGAATCAGCACCCAACGAATTGGTACGGGTGTTTTGCCCGCATGATACCAGACGGCGGTGCCCGTTGCCACCTCCACCGGGCGTTCGTCGCCCCCATACCAGGGAACCACCAGGCGCTCCCATTCTGTTTCCGGGTCGGCCAGTCGGTGGGCCAAGGTCGCTTGTCGTTGGCCCTTCAGGCGGGGTCGCCCCACAGTGGAGGGTAAGCGTGGCGAAGCCGGATCATAGAGCGCCGCATCCAAGCGCAAGCGAGTTATCATCGTAAGCGGCTTGGACAGAGCGGCGCACTTCGCCAACAAGTCCAGGGCCGCGTAACTGCTATCGGCCACCACGATGATCTCCCGTTCTGGCAACCAGCGGCGCAGTTGGAGCAACAACTGCCTCGCCCAATCAATCAGCGTTTTATGGGCGCGTCCTTGTTGCTGGTAATAGCGTTTGGAGGGAGCCAGCGCGCTCAGAAACGGCAATGCCCAGATGCGCTTGGCCCACGGTATCGGCACCAACAGCATCAGGGTAATCCAGCGTAGCCCGCTGGCCTTCACAAAATGCGATTTGCTGGAGCGCACCGGGTCGCGATAGATGCCCAGCGCTTCAATTTCTGCGCCGCGCCGCCGTTCGATGGTGTCATCCATCCCGACCACCAACGGCTCACTGGGATCGGTGAACGTCTTGATTAGCAATAGCACCAGCACCTGGGCCACCTGCAAACTTGACCAGCGCGCTCGATTGAGCACGCGATGGTAGTTCTGAAAATGCTCTTCCTGACTCAACCCCATCACCCGCAAGACCGAGGTGACCGTGCGCTTGCCAGGGGCCAGGATCGCCCCCACCAGGAGGGTCTCTGCCCGTTCCCACACCCCTTGGCTGAACAGACTCGCAAATTGTTGGACGATGGGCTGGATGGCTTGCGGGAGGCGCAGCATGAGTTTTCCTTGGAGGGTAGTTACTTTCTACTCTCCTACCCTACTCACGCCACCCTCCTCTTCCAAATGGATAAAGTCGAGCTTAATTCAGATGGTGGATTTTTAGCAGTTTATGACACCATAACAAACTAATAGACGGGCATCCCCCACGATATCAGGCCACACTGCTAGAACAGGGTAATAGGAGTCCCTCCGTGATGCGTGCGTAGTCCACTGGATGGTGTAGGACTCGCCAGGCTTGAGGACAAGCCGCGTTGGCACTTCCGCTGGGCTGACGGATTCGGACCATGTGCGTTCATCCATTTGAATCTCCACGACGGTTTGACCCTCATTTGTGAGGGTTACTTCCTTGTCGCTAATGTTCTTGATCGTGAAGCGAATCTGGAGCAGTTCATCCTCAGAATAGTGTTTGCGAGCCGACCAAAGGGTTCCCTCAATGGCTCCCTCCCGGTGGACATCGCTGATAGGCTCTCGGTAGTCAGCTACTATGGGCAACTTGCAGGCAGAAAGCAGTAAGCAGAGCAAGAGGCAAAGTAGGATTACAGATGTGTGTTTCAAAGGAAATTCCTCATCGGGCTGGGGCACGTCTTGGAATTGGATGTGCAGCGCGGGGTCAAGGCGGTTGGCTCTATTACACCAGAAC
>JACDCK010000122.1 GCA_013817595.1 Pyrinomonadaceae bacterium
ACCATCATTCAGATCTCCCTCAAGGTGACGGCTAACTTGCGTAAAGTATTTTCGGTCATTGACAGCCACCACCAACAGGAAACCGTTCTTCTCACCTTCCTTTGATCCGATCACCCATCCTCGAGCAATGTCCAACGAGTACTCAAAGATGTCGCGATCGCCAGTTGTAGGCACGGTTACGACTGCGAACTCGATATCAGCTCGCTGCTTAAGATTTTTATAGATCGATTCCAGCCGCCTTCGAGTATCAGGATCTATGACGTTGGCGTAGTCAACGACTGGAGTGAATGGTTCAGGAAGGGGGATGGGCGATTTGGTCGTAGATTGAGCGTTGACGTTAGGACCAGGGAACCAAACCAGGATCGCGAAAGCGACGGCCAGAAAAGCAAAGCGGAATTTGAGAATCAACCCGGGTCTGAAAACCATGTACCTAACCAAGTCGAACAGCCGTAAGTCCGTCCAGTAGTCCAATCAATTTATGTAAGAGATAGAACAGCGCTACGCCCACAAAAACGACGATCGACACCGTGGGGTTTCGTTCTTCGTTATGATTCACCTCAGGAATCAAGTCACTGGCGGCAACGTAGAGGGTTACGCCGGCGGAGAAGGGCAGGGCATAAGCGACTGCCGACTGAATCTTCGCCTGAAGCAGCGCGACTCCGACTACACCCGCGAGGGTGGCCGCGCCGATCGCCGCAGTAGCCAGCAGGGCCTTCTTCTGAGACCGTCCCGATGCCAACATGATTGAGGCCACAGTGAACCCTTCGGGCATCTTGTGCAAGAGAATCGCGATGAAAACTAACAGTCCAACTCTAAAGTTAACCAGGAAAGCCGCCGCGATCGAGACTCCGTCGAAGAACGTGTGAATCCAGAGCCCACCAACTGCTGTGTAGGCGGCGGAGGGTCGCATGAACGACTCCGGATGTGTCTCAGCACCAAAGTGAAAGTGCGGAGCAATGGTGTGTTCGAAGAGTTGAATGACCAGATAACCCGCGAGTAGGAGCGTCATGGCACCCACCACTGCCTCCGCGGCGTTTTCGCCAGAACGGTTATTAGTCCAGAGGCTGACAGTCTCGGGAAGGATCTCGATGAAGATGGCGGCGAGCATGAAACCGGCGCCGAGCGCAACAAGATACTTCAGAAAGCGCTCCCCAAATCGATGAGCGCCGGCTTCGATTAGTATGAGACCGCCAACCAAGTTTGCTCCCGCGGCAATCATGCCGAAGAGGAGAAGTTCGGGCAGTCGTCCCAGGATTGACTCCATCCAGATGCTACTCAGTCAAGAAGTGTTGGACCTTAACACCGGCGGGCCAATATACATCATGGCTTCGGACCTGCCTATGAGGTTGGTTGAATAATAAGAATCGACACAGCGGCCTAAAGACTACGGCGGCGCTGTGGCCTCTCGCCACTCTTTGTCGTTGAGGCGGTAGACAACAGGCGAACAGGAACTTTGTCGACCGCAGACTGTGTAGTTGAAAAACCTAAGTATTTCCGAGGTTTCCTATTGACACGTCAAATGGAGGGGGCGTAATATGCGACCCGGGTGGTCGAAAGTGGTCGGAAGTGGGTCCAACCTCGCTACGACCGATCATTAGCAACTTTTCCTAACGGCCACCCACAAATCTCTTGACCGTTCAACGTTATGCTGCGGGGAAACTACACGGCCCGGATAGACCCGAAGGGTCGGCTAAAGGTGCCGACGCCATTCCGGCGCCTAATAGAGGAGAAACATGGGGGCGAATTCTATATTACGAGTCTTACGGGCGAAAACGTTCGCATATACCCATTGGAGGAATGGGAATCCATCGAGCAACGCCTTTCGCTCTTACCAACGATGGATCCGGCACGACGCAAGTTCCTTGACAGAGCGAACTACTACGGCCAACAGGGCACTCTCGACGGACAAGGCCGATTACTGATCCACCCGTTGCTACGCAAGAGTGCCGAGGTCATCGGTGACGTAGCAGTCCTGGGATACCTGACGTATCTCGAGGTTTGGGAACTTGATAAATTCAAGTTACGTATGCTTTCAGACCCTTATACGGAAGAAGACGAAGCAGCGATTGCGAGATTGGGAATCTAGACGTAAATCGCAAATCGTAAATCGCAAATGGAAAGAACTCGCTATTCACGATTCACGATTAGCGATTCACGCGCAGATAGTTCTTTGAACAAGATCACGGGGCGCTGGTGATGGCTGCGCCTTTGGGGGGCAAAGGCGCGCCCCATCGCCCCGTGCTGCCAGAAGAGACGATGCAATTCCTTGCTCCTGAGCGGGGAGGTCTCTTCGTCGATTGCACAATAGGACTAGGCGGTCATACCGAAGCGATTCTGGAAAGCTCCACTGAGGCTCGCGTAATTGGGATCGACCTCGACAAGGAGGCGCTCGATTATGCACGTAAACGCCTGGCGCGGTTTGGAGACCGATTTCGTCCCGTCCAGGCGAACTTCCGGGAGATTACCGCGATCGTGCGTGAGGCCGGAGAGAATCAAGTGCAGGGGGTGCTGGCCGATCTCGGCGTTTCCTCAGTGCAATTTGATTCCGCCACGAGAGGGTTTAGTTTTCGCTACGACGCCCCACTGGATATGCGCATGAATCCAGCGAGCGGGGCAGAGACTGCCGCCGAGTTGCTGCTGCACCAGTCGGAGGCAGAGATAGCAAGGCTTCTTTTTGAGTATGGCGAAGAGCGACGCTCACGCCGCATTGCCAAATGGATCGTTGAAAGTCGCGAACGAGGGGAACCGATTCAAACAACCAAAGCCCTGGCTGAGCTAGTGCAACGCGCAGTCGGCTATAGCAAGACCAGATCTATTCATCCGGCAACGCGAACCTTCCAGGCTTTGCGCATTGCAGTCAATCGCGAGCTCGCGGGGCTGGATCAATTCGTTGCCGCAACGATAGATCTTTTACAACCGGACGGACGATTCGTAGCGATTAGTTTCCATTCGCTCGAGGATCGAATTATCAAGCAGGAACTTCGCCGGCTCTCCGGACACTGCCAGTGCCCGCCACGAGTTCCTGTTTGCTCCTGTGGCGCCCGGCGTGCAGTTGAAATCCTAACAAGGCGTCCGGTTGTTCCTGATGATACCGAGGTAGAGCAGAATCCGCGTGCGCGTAGTGCAAAGTTGCGGGCTTGCCGGAAACTCTCTTTAACACGACGAGTGTCTGAGGAGTGCTCACACTCGTCCGATAATGCCTAGCCCGGAAAGCTGGAGCCTACGAATGCAAAGACTTCCTTCAAAACAGCTAAACACTCGTGTCCGTCGCGAACGTGACTCGCGGGCGCTCTCCCGTCTGATAATGTTGCTTGGTTGCGGCCTCGTTTTGGCGGTTGGTTTTGTATTCGCGGCGCGGCAGCATTTCGCGGCGGTTCAATTCGGGTACCAGAGCGAGAGTCTGCGCAATGAACGGCAACTGCTACTGGCGGAGCAACAGCGATTACTGCTCGAGAAGGAACAAGCATCAGCCCCGGCTCGGTTGGAATCTGCGGCACGTCAACTAGGCCTGAAGCCGCTGAGGGCCGGACAGGTTGGAACTCAGAGGGCGAACGAACAGAGACGGCTTCCCCTGGCCACGGCCCTTATTAATCCTGCCGCTACGTTCAAACGTTAGCAGTTGCTTGAAACTAGGCCACCCTGGGCGACGTCGTCAAGGTTGGTGCTGTTCCCTGGCGGTATTGTTAGAAGGGATCCATTTCGGCGATGTTGCCACGCCTTTCTGCTGAATCGAACACTCGACCTGACGCTTCAATACGCCGCGCACTTTTTGTCGCGGCGTTTATTGCCAGTTGGATGCTGGCTATTAGTGTCCGTCTGATCTGCCTGCAGATATCCGACCACGACAGACTGGTCGGGCGCGCGCAACGGCAGCAGCAATTTGCCCTGGAGACGCCCCTCGAACGTGGACAACTTCTCGATCGCCACGATCGTGAGCTTGCACGAAGCATTCAAACCGCATCCATCTTCGTCGATCCAGCAGAACTTGAAACGCCCGGCGACATCGCTTGTGTTGCAACTCGAGTGGCCTCAGTACTCAAGCTAGACGAACAGACTTTGGCGGGTCAGCTTGCGCAGGCTAAGGATGGTGGTCGCAGATTTCTATGGTTGGGGCGGCGGTTGTCTGCCGATCAAGCAGGAAAGATCCAAGGTTTGGGCTTGCCTGGTGTTCACTTCCGGACGGAGCCGAAGCGTTTCTACCCCAACGGTCCACTGGCGGCACATGTGCTGGGCTTTGTCGGGCTTGATGGTGCGGGACTGGGTGGAGTGGAGCAAGTCTATAACGAGAAGATTAGCGGTGAAGCGGGAAAACTCTTTGTCGAGAAAGATTCAAGGGGGAATGCCTATGAGAGTTTCGAGCTTCCCTCAAAACCCGGGCAAGCGATTGTTCTCACGATTGATCAATCGGTTCAGCATCGTGCCGAACAGGCACTCGTAGCCGCAGTTAAGAAAAGCCGCGCAAAGTCCGGGACCGCGATTGTTCTCGATCCCCATTCGGGAGAAATCCTGGCGCTCGCCAATGCCCCCACTTTCGACCCTAACGACGTCGGAGCTGTCGGGCCAGAAGCACGATCCAACTGGGCACTGCAGAATATCTACGAGCCGGGATCCACTTTCAAAATCGTTTCTTTTTCTGCGGCCATCGAAAAGGGTCTGGTCAAGCCTGAGGATCGCATCGATTGCCAAATGGGCGCGATTACCATTGCCGGGAGAACAATTCGAGATCATAGGGCCTTTGGCACTTTGACGATCGCCGATGCACTTGCCAAGTCGAGCAATGTAGCGGCCATCAAACTTGGACTGCGTGTGGGCGACGCTACCATGCATGAATTCATCACTCGTTTTGGCTTTGGTTCGCGCACCGGTATTGAGCTACCGGGCGAGACACCGGGCTTGCTGCGGCCCGTGACGCGCTGGCAGGCATCGTCGATTGGATCCATTGCTATCGGTCAGGAGATTGGCGTAACTCCGCTTCAGATGGCTGCGGCGTTCGGCGTCCTGGCAAACGACGGTGTGCGGGTGGCTCCTCATCTGGTTCGCGAAATTCGAACATCCTCAGGGACTAGCGTATATCGTTCAAATCCGAAACAGCGACGCGTGGTCTCTCCGGAAACAGCGCGCGCTTTGCGCAGGATGCTCGAGCAAGTAACCCTGAATGGGACCGCCAAACTGGCCCAACTGGACGGTTACAGCGCGGCTGGCAAGACTGGCACAGCGCAGAAGATTGATCCGAAGACAAAGACGTATTCGAGAACAAAGCATATCGCATCGTTTGTTGGTTTCGCTCCGGTGGAAAACCCCGCGGTGGTGATCATCGTTGTGATTGACGAACCGGCCGGCGCCTATCACGGTGGCGACGTAGCTGCGCCGGTCTTCCGTGAAATAGCCGAACAGATTTTGCCGGACTTGGGGGTCGCCCCCGATACGAAGCTTGACTTAGAGTCGGATCATCTGGCCCAGTCAGCGCCGGTAGTCCAGAGTCCCGAGGCAGCCAAAGCTCAGGAAGAGCGAACCCGACTGGAAGACGCGCGCAAGGCCACTTTGCCAAGCGTCGCTCGTCGCGACGGAAGGGGCGGAGAGATCGTTTATGCGGTGGCCAGCAGCAAGGCTGTCTTGATGCCGGATTTGCGCGGCCGAAGTGTTCGGGACGTAGCCCGCGCATGTGCGCTGCTGGGACTGCAAGTGGAGGCTCGAGGTGAAGGACAAGTGATACGCCAGAGTCCGGCGCCGGGCACAGAGGTCGGACCCGTCCAGGTAGTCTCTGTTGAGTTCGCCAGGGTCAACTGAATCTTCTCGTACCGATTAAGGTTGCGAGATCATGAGGATGTACCCAACAAATCTGAACTTCAGGGAGCCAAAGATGATCCCCCAACCCTGCTTGAGCAGAGACAGGTCTGAAAATGGAGTAAGCTCTAGAGTGGAAGCCTGTAGGAAGCGATTGCGTATGATTCGTGCCGATCAAAAAGGTCGGATCGAAACGGTTGAGCCGGTGGCCGGAATTTCAGTCGCTTGCAAGGTCAAGGCCAGCACCGAGATGTCGCGAAGTCCGGGTGTCGTCGAGGCGAGAGCGGAAAGGCTGGACGAGGCTGGAATAACGTGAAGGTCCGAGACGCGTCGATATTGATGGGCGCTAAGGCCGAACAGGTAAGCGCCGAGTTGTTTGACAAAGAAATTGCAGACTTTTCGATCGATTCGCGGTCGGTTAACGCGGGGGAACTCTTCTTTGCGTTATCGCAGGAAGACTACGCCCGCGCCGGCTTCAATGGGACGTTCGTTGATGCACATGAATTCATTGCAGATGCTCTGGGCCGCGGCGCCATCGCTGCTGTCGCCCGTGCCGACCGGGTTCGTGACGATGAGCGTTTGCGGCCACTGGCAGCCCGGCTGCTATTAGTTGACGATGCAATTGCAGCGTTGCAGACGCTGGCTCGCCGGGTCTATGAAGCCTGGGGCAAGACCGTCGTAGGGATCACCGGCAGTGCGGGAAAAACAACGGCGAGAGAATTAACGGCGCATGTTCTCGCCAGCACGGGACGGCGCATTCTGAAGAGCGAGCGAAATTATAACAACGGCCTGGGCCTTCCGCTCTCGGTATTACAAATGGTGCGTCACGGCAGGTCGCCTGAGCAATTCGATGTAGCGGTGCTGGAGATGGGGATGTCTTCACCGACGCACGAAATCCGACGGCTGTGTGACATTACTCCACCCGACATCGGGGTAGAGTTGATTGTAGCTCCGGTTCACCTTGCATACCTGGGAAGCATCGAGAACATCGCGGCCGCAAAGTCCGAGCTGATTGAGGGTCTCAAGCCTGGTGGAACTGCTGTTTTGAATGCTGACGATGAGTGGGTGATCAGAATGCGCGACAAGCACCGTGGCCCCATGATTAGGTTTGGCATCGATCACGAATCAGATGTCACCGCCACGGAGATCGAGACCGCGCATCTGGGTCAGGTAAAGTTTCGACTAAAGACACCTCTGGGTGAAGCGTCGGCCGCATTGCCAATGAGCGGCCGTCACAACTTGATGAACGCTCTCGCTGCCGCTGCGGTGGCGACATGCCTGCAGATTCCACCCCGCCAGATCGCGGAGGCTTTGCGACAGGTGAAGCCGCCGGGTATGCGCGGCGAAACGCTCGACTTCGCCGCTGGATTTACCGTTGTGGACGATTCCTACAACTCGAATCCACGCTCCTTGATTGGCATGGTTCGGACCATCGCCGAAGAGCGTGAGGCCAGGAAGCGACGGATAGTAATAGCCGGGGAGATGTTGGAGTTGGGACCTGAGGAAGAGCGGCTTCATCGGGAAGTTGGAGGAGAGATTGCCCGCGCTGGCGTCGATGTTCTCTGGGGCATTCGGGGTCTGGCGGCAGCAATAATCGCTGGGGCCCAGGCAGCGGGCCTAACAGCAACTCGCTTTTTCGATAGTTCCGAAGAGGCCGCCGCCGCTCTGCTGGACGAAGTGAAGGAAGGGGATCTGATCTTAGTAAAAGGTTCACGAGGAGTAGCTACTGACAAAATAATAAGCGCGCTTCGCGGACGGTTCGAATTGGCGGACGCGGGTGAAAGCGTCTGAAGCACTGAACGTGTGGCTTTGTTTATGCCTTGAAGACAATTGGTTCCTGATTTGGGGATAGAACGCCGAAGATGATCTACTACTTCTTGTACGAACTGCTCTACAACCATTTCAAGGAGAAGGACTGGTTTCTGATCAAGGCGCTTAACGTTTTTCAGTACGTCACTTTCCGCACCGCCTATGCCACGATCACAGCCCTGCTGCTTTCTCTCTTATTTGGCGGCAAGTTCATTCAGGCGCTACGGAGATGGAACGTCGGACAACAGATTCGCGAGGAAGGCCCTCAAGGGCACAAGGCGAAGCGAGGCACGCCCACCATGGGAGGCGTGTTGATCGTTGGCTCGGTGCTTATCTCAACTCTGCTCTGGGCACGTCTAACAAACATCTATATCTGGACGATCATAATCGCTACTCTCCTGTTCGCGGCGATCGGCTTTCTTGATGATTACGCGAAGATGGCCAAACAGCGAAGCTTGGGTCTCACCGGCAGACAGAAGTTGCTGGCCCAACTCCTGATTCCCTTTGGTGTCTGGATCGTTCTTTTCGCTTCCACCAAGTACTTAGCCAGCGGCTATTCATGGAATGTCAGTATTCCCTTCCTGAAAGCTACATCGGAGCCGTTCGGGATCAGCTACATCGGTCCTTATCTCTACCTGGGATTGATTGTCATCGTGTTGTTGGGCTGGTCCAACGCTGTCAACCTGACAGACGGCCTCAACGGACTGGCGATTAGCGTGACCTTCATTGCCATGGCCGCTTTGACTGGCTTCACGTACCTGAGCAGCGATGCGCGCTGGGCAAGATACCTGGAACTAACACACCGGCCTGAAGCCGCGGAGTTGACCGTGTTTTGTGGCGCGATGGCCGGCGCCAGCCTTGGTTTCCTTTGGTACAACGCGCCACCGGCGGAAATCTTCATGGGAGATGTGGGGAGTCTGGCCATCGGCGGAGCGATTGGAACCGTCAGCATCCTAACGAAACAGGAATTCATGCTGGTCATGGTGGGCGGCGTCTTTGTCCTCGAAGCTTTGTCGGTGATGCTCCAGGTGGGTGTTTTCAAAATGACTAAGAGAACCACCGGCACCGGCAGGCGACTCTTTAAGATGACCCCACTGCACCATCATTTCGAGATGCAGGACTGGAACGAATCGAAAATCGTCTTTCGATTTTTGATCCTGGCGATACTTTTTGCCCTCTTAAGT
>JACDCK010000340.1 GCA_013817595.1 Pyrinomonadaceae bacterium
GTTGAACAGCCTTGCTTCTTTGGTCGGAATCTCAAGGCTGTTTACAGAAGTGTAGCTGGACAGGACTTGAGATTGAGAATGATCGGGTTATTTCAGAGGCGTGCGCAGGAGTGAGGTCTTATCTGCACGCAGCGCTTAGTTCAACAACGGCATGCACCCGACCGCGAATAGCGCGGCTCTCATCCGCAAGACGCCGTGCCCCTTCCGTTGAATGCGCGGCGGGTGATGCCGGGCGTTAGTGCGCCAAGCGAAGCTTGGTGCTTCTGGTAGGGTGAGAGTCCCTACTGAGTAAGGTTTAACCAACCACTCATACCGAGTGTTGCAGCTATAACGGAGGGAACTACCCGAACAATATAGTTGAAGCGTACACAGGGAATCGTGTAGACCGTAAGGCACACCGCAGTGCTTGAAGCTTGAGACAGCCTCGTCACGAAACTAATGCAGATGGCGATGGTTTTAACGCACCAGAAGCCAACACAGAGAGATCGTTTTGGTGAGGTCTCCGAGGGTCTGCCGGGGTCCACCTTAGAGCATGGTATGCACGAAGAGAAGCACACAGGAACTTGGGAGGCCCTGCTGACTCCTCGGTGAAGGAAAGCTCTGGCATGGGATACGGATAGTGAGCCACGCGTTGGGGAAACCCTTGAGACACGGTAGGCCGGACCCTAACCCAGAAGGGAAGAGCACAGCGGTAGGCGCGCTCGACCAACAGAAGAGCCGCCGATATTCAGCAGGGAGTCAGATCAGCCCATAGTACTCTGAGACGATAGCACCGTTCACACGGGGAAGGGGCTGACACGGTTACGTAGCTTGCATAGGAAACATTGACCGGACAAGCAGGATCGGAGACAACAATGCGAACCTCACTGCAGGCGATAGCACAGAAGGCAGCAAGCCAGAAGAAGTACCGGTTTCGCAACCTCTTCAGCTTGCTTGACGAAGAACTGCTCAGAGAATGTTGGCGCGACATCCGGCGGGACGCCGCTTATGGTGTCGACCGGGTGAGCGCTTTGGAGTATGAGCAGAACTTGGAAGCGAACATCCATGATCTGGTGGAGAGACTGAAGAGGAAGAGTTACCGGGCCAAACTCATCAGGCGGCACTACATCCCCAAAGCGGATGGAAAGTTACGTCCGCTGGGGATACCGGCCACGGAAGATAAACTGTTGCAGTTAGCAGTAGCGCGCATCCTGGAAGCCATCTACGAGCAGGATTTCCTGCGGTGTAGTTATGGATACCGACCCAACACCGGAGCGAGAGAAGCAGTGGACAAGCTGACGATCAAGCTACAGTTCGGGCGGTATAACTATGTGGCGGAGGCGGACATCCGAGGCTTTTTCGACCATCTGGATCATGCATGGATGGTACGGATGTTGGAAGAGCGGACTGATGACCGAGCGTTGCTGTGGCTGATAGGGAAGTGGCTCAAGGCAGGAGTGCTCGACACAGACGGGAAGGTGCTGCACCCGGAGAGCGGAGTGCCGCAAGGAGGTAGCATTTCGCCCGTGCTGTCAAACGTGTATTTGCACTATGTCTTGGATCTGTGGTTCGAGCGTGTGGTCAAGCCGAGGTGTAAAGGAGAGGCGTGCCTGATCCGCTACGCGGACGATTATGTGTGCGCGTTCGAGTATCAGGAAGACGCCAAACGGTTTTACACAGCGCTGGGCCAACGCTTGCAGAAGTTCGGGCTGGAGCTGGCGGCAGAGAAGACGCGGGTCATCCCGTTCAGTCGGCATCTGCCGGAGAGCACCAGCTTCGAGTTTCTGGGATTCGAGTTTCGGTGGGGACGAGACCGTAGCGGGCGACCGCACGTTAAGCGGCGAACCTCACGCAAGAAATTACGAAGCTCGATCAAACGAGTGAGTGAATGGTGTCGGGAGAACAGGCACGTGAAAGTGAGCGAGCAGTTTGAACGGCTCAACGCCAAGCTCCGAGGGTACTACAACTACTACGGAGTACATGGCAACGCAGCGAGCCTGAGCTATTTCTTCCATGCCGTCACGCAGATCCACCTGAAGTGGCTGAACCGGCGAGGGCAGCGCAAGAGCTACACGTGGGCCGGATATAAGGAATCACTCAAGCACTTCCATGTGGAGCTACCACGGATCGTCGGGAGGCCGAAGATGAGGTTGGCAACAACAATGGCCTAAGCCTTGATGCGGAAGCGAGTAACAGTGAAGAGCCCGGTGCTGGAAAACGGCACGCCGGGATCTGTGCGGGGGCAGCCGGGTAACCGGCTGTCCTACCGCGATGACGACCTTTGCCCGCTGATTCAGGCAGGGCTGATCAAAGAGTCGCCACTCGCAGAACTTCATTGACCGGAGAGGATTACTTCTTCGCGTTACGCGGGTCATCCGCCGGGTTGACGTATGTAATCATCCACGGCCCCGTACCGTGGAGTTGCAGGACGGTCTCACCCCTCGCCCAAGCGAAGTGGCGCATCCCGGCAGGCCAGAAACCGAACATGCCGGCGGGCATCTCGCGGGTCGCCGATTGGTCGAACTTCTCACCCATGCCGAGGTTGAAAGTCCCGGAGATAACGGTGATGCGCTCGACCTTCGGGTGCCAGTGCGGTTGAATCCTGAAGCCGTCCGGCAGCAAGAGGCGCATCACGAAGGGGCCTTCCTTCGC
>JACDCK010000123.1 GCA_013817595.1 Pyrinomonadaceae bacterium
TCGCACGCACTACTACTTCCGCACGGAAGTCTCTCCAGACAACCCAAACGAGACTTACTACCTGACTGCCGGCTTCGCGGTCTCACTCGATGGCGGGGAAACGGCGAGATTGGCTTCATTTGCCGGGAGTCCCGGAGGCGACAATCACGACATCTGGATCGATCCCACAAACGCCAACCGCATGGCGGTCGCGAACGATGGCGGCGTGTCGATTTCCGTTAACCGCGGCCGGTCGTGGTATCGCGTACAGCTTCCCATTGCGCAGATGTATCACGTCACGGTGGACAATCGTGTTCCTTATTACGTTTACGGGAACGAACAGGACGATCCGTCTTATCGTGGACCAAGCCGCACCGGTGGTGGAGGTTTCGGCGGCGGGCAGATACCTAGAAGTGCGTGGCACGCTGTCGCAGGAGGCGAAAGCGGTTGGGCCACTCCCGATCCAATTGACCCGAATATCATCTGGTCGAGCGCTTCCGGCTCCGGCAGTGTCGGCGGCATAGTTGAGCGTTACGATCTGCGCAACGGTCAGGCGCGCAATGTGGAGGTTTGGCCGGATCAAACCAATGGCTCCCCTGCCGGCGAATTGAAGTACCGTTTTATCTGGACCTTCCCATTGACCATTTCGCCCCACGATCACAAGAAGGTTTACGTAGGCAGCCAGCATGTTCATCAGACCACCGACGACGGACAGAGTTGGCAAATCATCAGCCCGGATCTCACCACCAATGACAAGAGCAAGCAGGGATTCTCCGGTGGCTTAACCGGCGACAACATCGGCGTCGAGTATTTCGCCACCCTCTTCGCGATCGCCGAATCACCCAAAGAAAAAGGATTGATCTGGGCGGGCAGTAACGACGGGCTGGTTCATATCACGCGCGATGCTGGAAAGAACTGGAGCAATGTCACGAAGAACATTCCTAACCTTCCGCCTTTCGGAACTGTTAGCAACATCGAGGCGTCTCGCTACGAGGCCGGCACTGCATATCTCACAGTCGATTTCCATCAAATGAACAATCGTGATCCGTTTATTTACAAAACAAAGGACTACGGGAAGACCTGGAAGCTAATAACGAACGGCATTCCGCCGAGCATGCTGAGTTATGCCCATTGTGTTCGCGAAGATCCCACGAAACCGGGCTTGTTATATGTTGGCACGGAGAATGGGCTCTACGTCTCTTTCAACGACGGCGAGAACTGGGAGCCTTTGCAGTCGAATCTGCCGCGCGCGCCGGTTTACTGGATGGTAATTCAGGAGCACTTCAACGATCTCGTGGTTGGTACCTATGGTCGGGGCTTTTGGATTCTTGATGACCTGACCCCAATTCAGCAGATGACCGACAGCGTGCGCAACGCTGACGCTTACCTGTTTCCACCACGAGCAACGTATCGGTTCAGGCCTGCAACTGTTGCGGTCACGATGTCCGACGATCCCACCGCAGGTCAGAACCCACCCTACGGCGCAGCAATCAGCTACTACTTGAAAGCCGCACCCAATGGCGACGTGAGAATCCGGATTGTGGACGTACACGGACAAACTGTCCGTGCACTGACGGGGACGAAGAATGTTGGCATCAATCGCGTCACCTGGGACTTACGCGGTGAGCAGTCGACGGAAGTTAGAATGCGCACCAGCCCGGCTTATGCTTCCGAGATTACTGTAGGCGCCGACGGAACGCGCCCAGCACCCGGAGCGCCCCGCATGTCGGTGCTGCTGCCGCCGGGAACTTACACGGTGAAGCTTTCCGCGGCTGGAAAAGAACTGACTCAGCCTCTCATCGTTACGAAAGATCCAAACTCCTCAGGTACCGAGGCAGAGGTACAAACCCAAGTGGCGATGCTGCTCGATCTTCGCAGCGATCTGGAAAAAGCCGCTGGCATGGTCAACCAGATCGAACTCATCCGCAGCCAGCTTTATTCGATCATCAGTCTGCTCGCGGGCGGGAGCGATCGAGTCAGAACCGGGAGTGGTAGCGACCGGGTCGGAGACTCAATGTCGACAGCAGTGGCAACTGGGTCGTCAGCTCTACCTGCGGTAGCGGGTGGGTCCGATTCCAATTTCGCACCAATCAAAGCCGCGGCCGACGCTCTCGACATTAAACTCATCGACATTGAGGAGAACCTAATCCAGCGCAAGCTGACCGGCCAGGGCCAGGACACAGTTCGCTGGCCCCCAAAACTGCTGACCAAGATCAATTATCTTGCGAGCGGACTTAGCGGTTCCGACTTCGGTCCCACCACCCAGCAACGCGAAGTGCATGCACTCTTCAAGCAGCAGCTGTCGTCACTTCGCCAACGCCTCGACGACATGCTTAACAAAGACCTCGACACCTTCAACAAGCTCCTCCGCGACCGTGGCATCCAAAACATCATGCCGCGCCTGCCGTAGCCGCAAATTGGAGTACGCTGACTTGATCAGCGCTTTCAAAGCGGCAACGAGTTACCGCAGACCAAAGACACCTTCGCCAACGCCTCGACAACCTGCTGAGCAAAGACCTGGTGCTTTCAGGGTGCTCAGCAGTCTTGGCGCTACGCCACCAACGCGGTGCGAGGAGTGTTTGTTTCCGAGATGATGGGGCCTCGGCGCCGGCGACATCCAGTGGTTTGGAGAAGAAATAGCCCTGACCGTTCTGGCAATTGAGGCTGCGCAGCAAGGTCAGATGCTCGTGGGTCTCCACCCTTCCGCCACCGCATTTATGTCCAGGTTTTCCGCCAGCATCAGGATCATGCGCCCGATCTCCATATTTTCCTTATCCATGAGCGGGGGCAACATGGTTGTGGCGTGGGGCAAGTTGCGCCAAGTCTCCACCTACCAATCTTCTTTAGCGATGTATTTGAGGACGCTCTTGATGGAAGTGATTGTATAGCTGCCATCGTTTTTCTTTACCGGGATGTGCCGATAGCGGCCGGTGGACATTTTATTCAGCGCGGCGGCCACTGAGTCTTGCTCATGAAGCGCTTCGGGATTTGGGCTCATCAGATCTTTTACTGCCGTCGCCGGGGAACGCGCCGCCGCCCCGGTCATCTTGCGCAACACATCATGCTCGGTAAAGATACCTGCCAACTTGCCCTCGTTCAAAACCAGGGCACAGCCTGAGTTTGAGTTCTTCATGAGCAGGACAACGTCGATGGCCGGTGTTTCCGGAGTCACCGAGATCGTTTCTTCCTGATCCAACCTTCCCAAATTGTCGGCCATCACGGAGCGCGCCAGACCTTCGGCCGCGTCAGCGCGGGGCACGTCGAGATCACGAAATGGCGATAGGCAATTGTCGCAGCGATCAGTGCCGTCGATATTTTCGTGGCCACAGGATGGACAGAGCATTTTCGATTCCCAATTGTTGATTGGCGCCCAGGTTTGGTGCGCGTCATTCTAACTTAATCGTTACTGGCTACGTTGCGCTTCGGGCCTTGTAGTTGTTTCATCAACTCCCCGACGGCGGTATCGAGTTGGCGGTCGCGCCCGGCCAGATTGTCCTCAGGCAGATTGTCGACCAGCATGTCCGGCTGCACGCCATAGTTTTCCATGTTCGTGCGTTTTGGATCAGCGAGGAAAACTCCCACGCCCGGGGTGCGCACGGTCGAGCCGTCAATCAAACTATAGCTGCCCGTTCCTATTACCGCCCCCGCCGTTGGTGTGCCGACTACTTTGCCCAGTCCCAGCGCTCGGAACCCCGCAGGAAACATCTCGGCGTTCGACGCTGAGCGCCAGTTTTGCAACACGATTTTCGGTCCGAAGAAACCGGCAAAAGGTCTCCCGGAAGGTTCCGTGCCGCGCGGTTGCCAGATCTGGTATTGCCGTTGGACCAGAATCGCCAGCAACTCCTGTTCGATATTGCCGCCGCCGTTCCAGCGCTGGTCGATGACCAGGGCTTCCTTGTTGCGAAACTCGCGAATCTCCTTCTCAAACTTCCTGAGCGACGGTTGGTTCATCGCTTGAATGTGAAGATAGCCAATGCGACCGCCGGAAAGTTCGTCCACCTTCTTGCGGCGCTCTTTCACCCAACGCTCGTAGCGCAACTGGCTGTAGGCATTTGGCGCAATGGTTTCGATTCGAGTTTGCCAGGCTCCCTCCTCGCCGGGTTTATTATTAAAGGTGACTTCACTCTTGCGGTTGAGCCGATTGTTGAGCAACTGCCAGTAGTTGTCGCCGGCGCGCACCGGCTTGCCGTTGATGGCGATCAGATAATCACCAACGCTGACTCGAACCCAATCCTTGTCGGTGGGACCGTCTTCGTAAACGTGGGTTACCCGATAACGCCCGGCGGCGCTGTCCGACTCAAACTCCACGCCGAGATGACCAGTTGATACGCCGCTGGCAGCTCCACGCGGAGGAGGGGCTGCGCCGGTGTGCGATGCATTCAATTCACCAATCATCTCGTTGATTATGTTGAGCAACTCCTGGCGGTCGCCCACGAAGTCCACTAAGGGTCGGTATTTTGCGCGCGCCGCATCCCAGTCGATGCCGTGCATCTGCGGGTCATAGAACCGATACTTCATTGTGCGCCAGGTTCTTTCTCTGCGCCCGAGGAAGCAATCACGTAAACATCGGAAGTGCGGGTCACGTCAGACTTCGAATAAGCGATCCACTTGCCGTCCGGAGACCAGACGGGCGTACCGATGTTTCCATAATTCGAGGAATCCAACACCGTAACTTGTTTGGTGGTGGCGTCGACTTTGCGCAGCTTGCCATCCGAAGTGCTGAAGGCATTTCTTTCGAATCAGGAGACCAGTTGTAGCCAAACTTCAGCGTGTCGATATCTGTGATCTGCCCCGCTTCTCCCACCCATCCGTGGACGTAACATAAAGCTCTTCCCGCCCGCTGCGGTCAGAGACAAAGGAAAGTGATTTGCCGTCGGGCGCATAGGCGACCAACCGATCACGAGCGTGACCATCGGTTACCTGTTTCAGGTCGCCTTCTTCCACAGGCGCGGTAAAAATTTCGCCGTGAATTGAGAATGCCACTCGTCGCGAAGACGGCGCGAGATCATAATCGTCTGCCTGGGAGTTGAAGGTCTGAACTTCGGAGAGATTCTCTTGGGTCTCGGCAGCTATGTTGAGCGTGATTGGAGTGGTCTTCCTGCTGTTCAGGTCGAGTTTCCAGATGCCGAAGTCATGCTCAAAGACAATCACCCGACCATCAGCGCTAACTGCCGGCCAGCGCACGTCGCCACTCTTGAACGTTGTGACCCGGTCCGCCTTGCCGCCGCTATCGGGGATGCGCCAGATATTCGTCAGGCCATTGCCTTGACGATCGCTGACAAAATAAATCGCTCCATCATGTCCCCACATCGGCCACGAATCGTGTCCATCGAAATCGGTTAACTGAGTAAACCGCTTCGCGGCCACGTCCATCACCACGACGTCGCTCTGAGTGGCGCCGCGATAGTACTTGCGCCAGTAAACCTGCGACTTTGGGTTATAGGCCAACCGGCGGCCATCGGGCGAATAGGCGGCTTGCACGCCCATGTCCGTGCCGGCCTTCGTCGGCATTCCACCTTCAACGCTTACCAGATAAAGTTGCGGTGTAAAGTCCTCGCCGCGGTTGGCGCTGAAGAGCACGGCGCGTGAGTCAGGTCGCCAACCAAGGACGGTGTCGTCGGATGAGTGGAAGGTCAACTGCTTCGCCGCACCACCCTCGGAGGGAATGATGAAAACGTCGAGGTTGCCGTTGCGTTCGCTGGAGAAAGCAATCCACCTCCCGTCGGGAGAGAATCGCCCATAGACATCCCGCGCGCGATTGACGGTCAGGCGCTGGACGTTCTGGCCATTCTCGTTGGCCGTCCAGATGTCGCCGAGATAGCTGAAAACGATCCGCCCATCATGGTAGTGCAGATAACGCACGAGTCTCGCTTCGCGGCCAAACGCGAATGACGAGGCCCCAATAATCAGTGCCAGAGTAGCTAAGAAGATCTTCTTCATGGCTTAGCCTCGATTTTCTTTAAAGGTGGAATTACTTGCCTGGATGTGAACGGCAGGATTATAGCACCCGAAGCATCCTGTGGCATGATACGAAGCAGCTAGACGCCAGACGAGAGGAGTTTTTATTTGATCACCTGCCGTAAGATGACCGCCCCTGATGTCTCAGAAGCCTTCAACATGCTGAGTACCTTTCTCAGCGAAGACGAACACTATCGGGCCAGCAGCCAGGCCTATGGAGATCGCGGAATCCAGGGATTAAATGACGCGCTCTACCTGTTTCTCGAACATCCGGATCTGGGGTTCGTCTGGATGGCTTACGACGATGACGGCGTCGCTGGCATCTGCGTGGTTTGCTACGCCGTCTCCACGTCGATGGGAGCACTGGTAGCAAAACTGGATGATGTATCGGTCAAAGCAGATCGTCGCGGAGAAGGCATCGGCACAGTATTGATAAAAGCGCTCAAGGAACAGTTGACAAAAGAGTCCGTAACGCGCATCGACGTGGCCGTGCATCTTCAGAACCCGGAAGCCCGCGCATTTTACGAGCGGCTTGGATTCCAACCCCTGAATGAAGAGCGCCTGGCGTGCGTGATCTGAATCGGGGAACCAGCCGCGGATTTACGTGGATGAACGCCGACCTGAAAAAGCCAGCCACGGATTTACGCGGATAAACGCGGATCAGAAAAAGCCAAAAGACTGCCCTTAGGCAAAAGAAAATACCAGCGCAACTCGCACGGCATTCTGCGAATAATGTCTTGACCTGTTCTGATCCGCGTTTATCCGCGTAAATCTGTGGCTAATTCTTCTTCTTCATCTCTACTGCGGCAGGTTGGAAATCTCCTCAAAGTATTTCGCAAAAGCCACTATGCCTCCTGAAGCCTGTTGCCAGTCGAAATTCTCGTTCGGCGCATGGTAACCGTGCTCAGGTAACGACAGACCTAAAAACATGATCGGGCACCGGAGGACTTTTTCAATACTGGTCATCGCGCCAATGGTGCCGCCATCTCGAACGAATACTGCGTCCCGCTTGAACGCAAACTTCACCGCTCGCTTTAGTGCGTCCGGCAGTGGACCTTCCACCGAAGTTTGGAAGGCCGGAGCCATCGACTCGAAGTGAATCTGGACATCCGGGTTGTTCGCTTTAACAGCGGCCTTCAGCAACTGCGCAATCTTCCTGGGATCTTGGCCAGGCACAAGACGGCACGAAGCCTTTACTTCGCCGCGCGGCGGCACAATCGACTTCACTCCGGGCCCCTGGTAACCGCCCGCTACTCCGTGCACTTCAAATGTTGGCATGCCCCAAATACGTTTCATCACTTCCAAATCATCTTCCGCGCGCATTGACTTGAGTTTGTGAGCCTTCTTAAAAGCTCTCGCAGAAAAGCCGGAGTTGGCCCAATCGCGAAGTTCCTTCCGAGACGGCGGAATAACGTCGTCGTAGAAACCTTTTATCTTCACCCTGCCGGTGATCGGATCATAAAGGTCGCCGACGAGTTTCATCAGTTCGCCGAGCGGGTTTCGCGCGGCGCCGCCCACTTCCCCTGAATGCGCATCGACCGTTCCCGTTTCCAGCACCAGCAGGAATCCCATCAAGCCACGCAGACCAGCAGAATTCGCCGGTCGCTGCCTTGAGACCCAGACAGTGTCGGACACGACCACGGATTGGGTACGCAGATCTGAAGCAGCATTGGAAATAATCTTTTCGAAATTCGGCGAACCGATCTCTTCTTCAAACTCCCAGAGGAAACGAATGTTGATTGGCACAGCCGCCTCGATCGCGGCACGCGCGCCATACAAAGCCGCCAGAGCGGGACCTTTGTCGTCAGTCGTGCCACGGCCAAAATAGCTATCGCCCTTTTTGGTCATCACAAACGGTTCCGTTTCCCATGGTTCAGTTTCCTTTGACGCAGGCTGAACATCGATGTGGTTGTAGACGGTGACGGTGGGTCGGTTTTTATCCTCCCCGAAGACACCATGGACTACTGGATTACCCTTATTGACCGTATAGACGTCGGCCTTGCCGCCAAAACGGCGTAGCGTTTGCACCGTCAGGTCAACGCCTTTGCGGATGTCTTTAGCATGAGCTGGGTCGACAGACACGGTAGGTATCTCAACAAACTGGCGCAGCAGCTCTTCGTATTCTTCCTTATGATCCTCGGCAAACGAGAAAAGCTGATCTCGTTGCAGTTGTTTGGCCATTCTCAATCCTCCCCATAAGTTGAGACGATTACCTACTAAATTGTTGCTATTGGTGCTTCATAGTGCACAACACGGACCTCTTTTGTCACGAAAAAACGCGTCACGATCGTGGGGGTGCGTTCAGTTTGGGTTTCGACAGATCATCCCGGAGGGATGTCAGTTAATAGCCGTGGGCGAGCGTTGAGCGACGCCCACGGATAAGCGAAAGGATATTGAATGACCCTGAAAGGGCGCGCATTTTCGGGCCCGCCCCCGGCTAGATTGGATTTAGAGCCCGCGAGCCGTGGCGAAAGCATAAAGCCTAGGGTGGAGCGAAGCGGAACCCTACTGTTTCCTTTCATATCCGACCTTGGGGCCGCGGGCAACGTTTCTCGCGGGTTGAATCACTAATCGGCTGAAGCTGGACGGCTTTCGAACCAAGAAGCGATTTCCCTTTTCCGACAAAATCAGTCCCGGTCGCACGGCGCCGACGGCCTCGACGGGAGGCGATGAACTTCCCCGCGGTGGCAGCGTATATTTCAAAGCCTTTGGTTGTTCGTGCTATTCTGGCAGCCCGTTTTTGCCGACAAACGCGGTCAGCCGAGTGAAGATACAAAATTCGTGGAGCGAACAGAGCTTAGGAGGGTTGTGTGAGTAGAAGAT
>JACDCK010000124.1 GCA_013817595.1 Pyrinomonadaceae bacterium
ACGCAAGCGGAATGGGTGTGGGTGACGTTGCTGTGCCGGTGCCTCAATCTCCCACACGTTCTAGCGGACACGGGTACCGCCAAAAGCATTAGCATAGTAAACACTAACAAAAGACCAAGTGTCTTCATGGTTCTTCCCTTTCAAGCAAGTTTTGCGGGAGAGAATATCTTGGATATCGAGGGGGGTTGATATCTATGAGGGCTGGTCATTATTCTAATCGCAAGATTGTAAGCTTGTCGAGACTATCCCCTGCCAGTGCTGCCGGAGGGATGTCCTGGCGCATGGTTGCGCCTCAAAGCAACAGACCTTATTATCTCCCCAAGCGACGCCGGAGTGGCGAAATTGGTATACGCACCAGACTCAAAATCTGGCGAGGTCAAACTCATGTCGGTTCGAGTCCGACCTCCGGCACCAAACTCCTTCGACTTCCTTCGTAGATCAGCGCATTCGGACCAACCGAGTCCAGAGTCTCATTTCCCGCGAAGTTTTCCAATACATCGTCTGCGCTTCTGTTTCGTCGTCTTACCATCTTCACTCAACTATATTATTGCCCGTACAACGCCAAGAAACAGCGTATTCAGTTAGTACGGCTAGAAACTGAGGTTGTAACAGATCGCACGACGAGGGCGCTCAATGTAGCCGTCCGTGGGGTCAATTCTGAACGCGATCCGCATAACACGTCAGCCTTAGTGGCACGCGCTGCTCGGGCATTTTTTGAAATCGGCTTGGCAGCGCCGGGAAGAGCAGCCGCAATCATTACTCCTCAGGGGCCACCGCCAGTCGCTTCTCGCGAATCCAAAACGGGGCTGATACATTGGTCTACCGAGAAGTAGTGGTCCGTTTTAGACCCGGAACTTCGAAGAAGACACGAGAACCTGCTCAAGAAACACGGCTTCAAAGTACGTCGCTTCAATCCTTTTTTCCGTAATCAGGTCATTGTTTATGACCCGGAGCGGAAGCACACCGGCGAAAAGCTAATCGAAATCGCAAACCACTTGGCCGAGACAGAAGAGGTCGAATTTGCCGGGCCAAATTTCGTCTCGCAGTACCGTCGGCACGCAATGCCTATGCCCACGCACAACCAGAAATAGTTATAGGCCCAGCCCGAGGCGGTCGTCTCGAATAGATCCATGGTTGGCAGCTAAGCTTGACCACCTTGACGACTATTGACAAGGCGTTTACGAAGGCAAAAAGACGGTCAAGAATGAGGAGTGAAAGTCAGGCTTGAGCAGCTTCGCGGGTGTTGAATGGCTAGCTGCAAGGGAACTATTCATTAACCGGCGGCCGGCTTGGGAGAAGTTTTCTCTTGACATCTATCCTCGCCTGCATCTTTTCGATGACCGACAGGTGGCGAGTAAGCTTTGACATATTCGACTGTTTCAGGTAGTTTTACCTCCACTTCGTTATCAAATTGGTTGGCTAGACCTTTCACGTAGGACTCTTTCATTCACTGCCACCTGCCGGTTTATCCCGGCGCACAGGAGGTAAAAATGAAAAACCTAAAAGATATGTTTGTAAAATTTACTTTGTCGGCGATGCTGCTAACTTTGGTTGGCTCAACCGTCAACAACTTTGCCGCGCCGGTTGTCAGAACCGCGTCGGGAGCAAACGCGGCGGCGATTCAAGCCACCGTTGACCAGTTTCGCAACGATCTTGGACCATTGAATCCAAACGTGGCGCAGACTTTCCCTACGGGCAGACGAGAGATCAATTGGGACGGAGTGCCGGATGCCCTGTCATCCCCAAACAATCTGCCTGCCAACTTTTTCAATACAAACTCGCCGCGAGGTGCGGTTTTTACATCGCCTTGTTCCAACGGACTATTCCGAGTCAGTTCAACTGCGGCAAGCGGCACTCCGGTGCGTTTTGGCGAGATTGACGCAAGTTATACCGATTCTTTCACGACGTTTTCCGCTCAAAGACTCTTTACAGTCATCTCCGTATTCCCCAATTCCTGCAACATTCTGACTATCAATTTCTTTATTCCGGGAGCACCTACTCCGGCAACAGTCAGCGGCTTCGGCGTTGTTTTTACCGATGTAGATTTGACCGGCAACGCTCGCATCATCTGTTTTAATGCCGCCGGTGGTCTTCTTGGCGGTGGTATTTTGGCACCAGCCGCCGCCCCTGGCGGACTTTCTTTTATCGGCGTTTCATTCAACGAGGGTGAACGTATCTCGCAATGTCAAATCACAAGCGGCACGACCGGTTTAGCACCCGGACATTTTAACGGTAGGAACGGCGCTGATGTTGTGGCGATGGATGATTTTATCTACGGCGAACCGCAACCGATACAAACTCCGGCCATTTTTGACGGCGACGGCGTTTCCGATAAATAATTCGGCACTAGGCGATTCGCGGAGTGATTTCGCCGTGTTTCGCTTTTAGGCGTTGTTTCGGGGTTTGTTTTGCAAAGCTCGCCGAAACGCCATCACGAACGCGCACATATAAAAAGAGCTTATGTCGTGGTTTATGACGTAACCAAACCAAACTAGCATGGAATAGCACAGAGTGGCCCAGCCACTCTACTTAGTTATCGAGTTGAAGTTGTTGTGAGGTTAGGAGTTGCGTTTAGCCCACCTTTCTTGCTTCGTCCGCTTTTGTTAGATCCTCAGCGGACACCATGGGAAATCTGTTCCGTTTCGGCAGCGGATGCTCAAGGCTTTCCACAGCTCCGTACCATTACCTCCCAAGTAGCTTGAGCGTAATCAGCCTCGAACAATCTGCCTGCCAACTTTTTCAATACAAACTTGCCGCGAGGTGCGGTTTTTACATCGCCTTGTTCCAACGGACAATTTCGCGTTAATCTCACCTGCCGACGTTGTATCTGCCCGCGCTATGTCTCGACCCGAGGGCGGGGGGGCGTGGTAAGAGTGCGATTCCTAGAGTTTTTCATCGACTGTGTTGCCAGCTATGATCTTACTCGGCGCCTAGCATTGTGGTCAGGTAGCATAGAGGTGCTTGAGGAAGCTTGGTTGCCTCTCAACTCATTCAGTTCCGAGTTGAAGAACGGCAGCAGTGAACTTACGCTTCATAACGACGGATATATTTCACTCATAATTGGAAAAAAAGGAATCGATGTTAGATATCAATTTGATCAGGAAGGATCCTGATAAAGTCACTTCAGCCTTATTGAAACGGATGGATCATGTGGACTTCAGCGAAATACTGGAGGTCGACCGTAGCTATCGTACTTTATTAACGGCAGTTGGTGCCGAGCGTGCGAAGCGCAATGAGTTGTCGCGGGCAACCGGTAAGGCGCGGGCAACAGGAAAGGATTCTTCTGAGCTCGAAGCATTGGCAAGTGCGGTCAACGATAAGATCGCGCAACTTGAACTAGAACTCTCAAGAGCTGACAAGCGTCTAGAAGAACTGCTGGCGCAACTGCCGAATATCCCAGACGAGCGCGTTCCGCCAGGCGGTAAGGAAAACAACCAGGTCATTAAGGTCTGGGGCAACAAGCCCGAGCCCCGGTCCAATGCAATCGACCACGTAGCGATTTGCCGTCGTCTTGGTCTCATTGACTATGATCGCGGCACAAAGCTCGGCGGCAGTGGCTTCTGGATCTATACCGGCTTGGGCGCGGCACTCGAATGGGCGCTGCTCGACTACTTTTGTCGTGAACATTTCAAAGATGGCTACCAGTTTATGCTGACGCCGCATATCCTGACTTATGAGTGTGGTTTTGCAGCAGGACAATTCCCCAAGTTCGAGGATGACGTATTTCACCTGCGCACCGACGGCAATGATCGCGATCGATTCCTTCTGCCTACGGCCGAAACGGCAATTCTCAACATCTACCGCGACGAGACTCTCGACGTTGATCAACTGCCGATTAAGTGTTTCGCATATTCACCATGCTATCGTCGAGAGAGTGGAAGTTACCGTACGGAGGAACGAGGAACCATCCGCGGTCACCAGTTTAACAAGGTGGAGATGTTCCAGTTTGTTGCCCCTGAGGAGGCTGAAACCGCGCTGCAAGAACTCATCCGTAGGGCAGAGAAGTTGATGGAAGATCTTGGCCTCCACTACCGGACGACCATGCTGGCGGCTAAGGACGCTAGCAGCGCGATGTCGCTCACTTATGATATCGAGGTCTGGATTCCAAGCATCAATACCTATAAAGAGGTTTCGTCCGTTTCCTGGGCGCGTGATTACCAAGCGCGGCGTGCGAAGATGCGCTTCCGGCGTAAAGGGAAAAAGCAGGCGGAGTACATCCATACTCTGAATGGCTCTGGACTAGCGACCAGCCGGCTCCTCCCAGCTATCGTCGAGCAATTTCAACAAGAGAACGGCGGTATCATCGTGCCGAAGCCATTGCGAGAATGGCTAGGACGAGATGTAATCGAACCGCGGCCCTAATCTGCAAGCGAACAAGTTTGCGCCGGCTTTGAATCGCGATATTGAGAGTCCAAACCGATTCGTTCATCTTAGCGTGAGTTTTTCAAGGCCCCGAGACTTGCCACGGAATGAAGAGTCTTAGATTTCTCTTTTCCAGTACGAGTCAGGGACCAGTTTCGCAGCATCCGTCCACGGGACATTGATTCCCGGTCCTTCCCCAATCTCCAGCATCGATATGAGCAATTATGGAAACCAGCAACAGCCGTAGCTTCCTGAGTCGCAAAGTGGCATGGCTAACATTGCTTCTGATAGCAGTGGTCGCTCTAGCCTTAGTTCTTCTTCCGGTTTGGATCATTCAACCTTTTAGACCGCAATCTCAGCGCGGTCTGGAGTTGTCCTATGCAATGCGGCGTTGGTCTCCTGTGCTGACTCTAATCGTTGCAGCAGCAGCTTTGACGTTGGTGATGTGGCTGTGGCGAAGCTCCCGCCGCTGGTGGCGCAAAGCGCTACTGATAATCGTGCTCGTGCCTGTACTGGCTGCCACTTGGTTTGCACGGCAGAATCATTTCGAGTGGTTGTTTAATCCTCTTGCTAATGCGGCATACGCAAAGACGAGCGAAGCTGGACACGTCGCCGACAACGACATTGTCATAGCGATCGACCTCAACGGAGACGCCGCGGCTTATCCGGTACGGCTGATGGCTTACCACCACATCGTGCAGGACATCGTCGGCGGTACCCCGATAGTTGCGACCTATTGAACGCTCTGTCACACCGGTCTGGTGTGAGGCAACAGTAGACGGGCGGCAACTTCACTTCCAACTCGCAGGTATTAACAACCAGAACTTCATCATGCGCGACGAGGAAACTGGATCATGGTGGCAACAAGTCAATGGTGAAGCGATCTCGGCCCGCTCAAAGGCCAACGTCTGACACCCGTGGTTCATGATGAACTGACGTTCGCGACCTGGAAGCGAGAGAAACCTCAAGGGCGAGTTCTGCGACCTGATGAAGAGATAGCCAGGGCAGGCAAGTATGCTCCAGCCAATTGGGAGGAGCGTATGGCCACGGTGCCCGTAGCGACGTCGTTTACGCTCGATGAATCTCTTGAGCCTCGGACACTCGTTGTGGGGGTTACGGTCAACGGAGCCTCGAAGGCTTATCCTTTCGATGCGGAGGTAAGGCAAAGTCCCATAATTGATGATGTGGGCGGCATGCCCGTCTTCCTGGTAGTTGGGGAAGATAAAAAGTCGGTTCGCGCCTTCGAGAGACTGGTGGACGGGCGCAAATTGGAATTCTTTCTAAAGCCGGGGTCTTCCTCGCTAGTGCTCGTGGACGCAGAAACCGGCAGTGAATGGGACTTTACGGGCAAGGCCAATGGCGGTCCACTGAGTGGACGACAACTGAAGAAGGTACCCGTTCTCAATGACTATTGGTTTGACTGGAAGGCCTATCATCCGAACACGATCGTTTATGATCTGGGCAGTCGTTAAGCGTGGTGACTCGCTCAAAGTAGATTCGATAATGGTGCCGAACGCAAGATCCAGCATTCTTTTTTCTACGGAAGATGTAAGATAATCGATGCTCTAGTAGACTCTTGGCGATCAATGCGGAACGGAGGGCTCTTTATGAAAAACTGGAGACAGTACTCGATCAGGTGCGCCGCTGCACTTTTTGTTGCTTGGGTATTGCCAATATCAGCGGTGGCTCAGGACCGCGCAGTCGTGCTTACGAGCGCAGAACTCGCGCGCGTAGTGCCACCCGGATTCTATTTTCAGGGTTTGAGCGCGCCCACGCAGATGCGCAACTCAGCGGGCGCCCGCTTCGGGAGCGCTCGCTATGTGATCGCAGGACTCGTCGATACCTCCGGATACGCTGCTGAAGTAAGAGCCAAGTATGAAGGTTTTCTGATAACCGATTCATTAATCACAATTAATGGCTCTGACCTCGTCACCGGTGCTTACGGATTTGGTTTTTCAAATGACGGAAAGCTCAACATCCTCGATCTAGCCGGCAATAAGATCCTCTCTGTTTCCACAACAAGAGACAACGCCATGAAGCGACCGCGCCCTCTGATGATGACCAAAAACGTTGATAGCATTCGTCTTTACAGCGGAAGAGACTACGCCGTAATTGCCTCGAAATAAGATTTAGCGCAGGTTCAAGACTAGCCAGCGCTCTCCTCGTAATCTCTATATGAGATGGGTCAGCAGCTTTGTTTCTGGATTGCTCGCTGGTTAGTACAAAATAGGATTCCATGAATTCAGCGCTCCTCCGGGTTCTTATTCACCTAACCATCCTGTCCCTGGTCACTGCAGTTTTACCGAGCAATCCAATCGTTCGGTCATCTCAGCGTGAACAGAAAGCCGCGGAAAACTCTTTGACCTTTGCCAGGCGCGAGGAGGCCTACCGAGCAAATAATCTCGGCGTCGCCTTGCTAGAGCAGTACAACGCGAAAGAGGCTGCAGCATCGTTCAGTCGCGCGTTGGAGATCGATTCGAATCTGACCATAGCGCGCCTCAACTTGAGTATCGCGCTGTATTACCTATCGGACTCTACTGGTGCGGCTAGAGAGGCGCAAAAGGTGGCTGCTCAGATTCCCGAGGGGCCACACCCTCACTATATGCTTGGTCTTGTTGCACGAGCGCAAAACCGCATAGACGATGCGCTCGCGGAGTTTCAAAAGGTGCTGGCAATCGATCCGAAAGATGCGGCAACGAATGTCAATGTCGGCCAGCTCTACGTTCAGCAGAAAAGGTATACGGAGGCAGTTGCCGCGTTTCGCACGGCAATTAGAGCGGAGCCCTACAACGAGACGGCACTTTATAACCTGGGATTACTACTGACGCGCACCGGTGCCAAAGAAGAAGGTCAGCAACTCATCCAGCGCTTTCAGCAGTTTAGGCAGAGCGGCGCAGGTCGGAGCCTCGGCACGAACTATCTTGAGCAGGGAAGATATGCAGAAGCAATTGTTTCAACTGGCGCGGAGCCAGAACTCCTCGATCGCGTCACGCCTGACGTCAAGTTCGTTGATGCGACCGCCGCAATGCTGCCGACACCAGCGGATCCGAGGGCTTCCGGACGACTGGCCTCGCCTGAGCACATCTTCGGCCTGATCCTAAAACCTGGAGAGATGAGCGACCCGACAAGAATTGACTTGATTAAGTACGAGACCGCCGCTCGCCTGGGTGGCAATCTCGCGCCACTTGATTACGACGGTGATGGTGATCTTGATCTGTTTGTTGTTAGCCCAACCTCACAACGCCTCTATAGAAATAATGTTGGCAGGTTTATTGATGTGACGGGGAACTTAGGTGGTATTAGCGAAAATTTCAAAGGCGTCGGAGTCGGTGCAGTGGCAGGTGATTATGATAATGACGGCAAGCCAGACCTCTTCGTGATTCGTTACGGCAATGTTTCGCTCTATCACAACGATGGAAACGGTAAATTTTCTGATGTAACAGCCGAGATGGGAATCCCCGTGTATTCCTTCCTGCCTTCGTCCGTCGCTTTCGTTGATGTGGACCACGATGGAGATCTGGATATCTTCATTGCGGGCCTGGCTGACCTAACTAAGATGCTTAAAGCTTCTGAGACCGGTCGTGCCAGGGCAGCCATTAAATTTCCGGCCGATTTTGCAGGCGCCCCCAACATGCTCCTGCGCAACAACGGCGTTACGTTCACGGATATAACCGTAAAAGCCAAAGTTGCCGGTTCATCAGGTCATGCTGTCGCAGTCGTGCCCACCGATTACGACAACCGCCGGGATGTTGATCTGCTTGTCGTCAACTATGGCGCAGCACCGGAACTTTTTAGCAATCAGCGCGATGGATCGTTTAGTTCTGTAACGCCCGACGTGGGTTTAGACGTACCTGGTTACTATACCTGCGTGGCTGCGGGCGATATCAACAAAGATGGGTACACTGATTTCTTCTTTAGTTCCGATCTAACCGACCTTCCAAAATCAAAGAGTGTAACTGGGGCGATGGTGGGAGGCCTGTTTGCGATGAGTGATAGCCGGGGCAGGTTTATCTTAAAGCCGGGTCCCATCGGGAGCGCGTTGGCTGGTGCAGCGCAGTTTTTGGATTACGACAATGACGGCCTGCTTGATCTCGTGGCCGTTTCAAGCAAAGGCGTGCGCATATGGCGCAACCTTGGTAACGACTGGGTGGACGTCAGCGAGTTCGCGTTAGCAAAAGAGTTAGCCCAGGGCGCTGTCGTATTGGGCCGTGGACTGACATCGGCCGACCTCGATGGCGATGGCGATATCGACTTGATCGTCCGCGGAGCCGCCGGCGAGTTGCGCGTATTGCGCAATGACGGTGGTAATCGTAATCATTCGATTCGGGTGAATCTCAAAGGCCGAGTCAGCAATAGAAGCGCGGTGGAAGCGAAGATTGAAATGCGGGCGGGAAGTTT
>JACDCK010000341.1:0-2250 GCA_013817595.1 Pyrinomonadaceae bacterium
GCCCAAAGGGAAAGGACCCCAATGGACACCACCAGAGTACACGACGACACCCTCGACGCCCACTACTCCTGTCTGGAGCGGCCACACGGCTGTTACGACGGCCTCGTCTTCATCGGCCACTTCGTAGAGGATGAGGACGGAGAAGAGGCCGAGGTTATCGAGTCTGTTCCCTGCCGACGCTGCGCCAAGAGCTAGGGGGGTCTGTTCCATGACTACCGAACGCGGGCCGCCCGCAGGCCCGATCCACCAGTAGAGTCTTCCCGCTGGCGGGAAGGGTAAAGCAACGGATGAAGGGGCGTTGCACCATAAATCGCGTTTGACTCAGAATTACAAAGTCTGAACCAAAATTACAAACGGTTGCTAGGCGGGGGAAGTCTCTTCGGTCGCTTCGCCATCCTCTAACCACTCCACGGTGACGCGTGCCCTACCCAGTCGGTTGTACTGACCCTCTACGGACTCGACCCCGGAGTGTTCTGAGAGTATTTTCCCGAACATCTCTCCATCTAGGAACACGAAAAAGTCGTTGCGCGGCCCTAACTCCATTAACCCTTCTGCCTTGAAATCCCTGCGTGCTCGCCCCATCAGCCTTCTTCCTGATCCTGCTCTCGCCGCCATTTCTCCCAACGAGCGTTGGCGGCTTTGCGGGCAGACTCCGATCTCTCTTCTTTGGTCATCTTGGCAGCACGAGCCTTGCCGCCCTTCAAGCCGCCACGCCTGCCAAGCTCTACCGCTGCGGGGTTCTTCTCTTCGGTCATGTAGCGATTCTAGCGTAAGCGGTTGGGCATCACAAGCTGTAAGTGGTAAACCCCGTGAATAATTTCCGAATAATTGACCGTGTTTTTGCCCCCTTCATCTGGAATACTTCGTATATGAGCGAATCACGCGGTATCCCGGAGCAGGAAGGTCAACGAATAATCCACGAGGGGCACAGAAAACGCTTCCGTAACTGTTACAGGGAGGCGTGGCGACGGTGGAATGAAGAAATGCCCGCCAAAGTGCGTAAGGACCTCTGCGCGAGATCGCGCGCAACCATCATTTATGACTTCGCTGCAAATCAAGCTCTCATAGAATTCGATGGGGCGGACGGAGTTACCATAGTCGACCCCAGAGACAATGGTGGGTATCTGTCGCTGGTATTTGAGGATACCGTAGTAGCTCGGTTGAAAAAGTTCCGTGACGATGGCCTCAGCACTTGTGGCATCACAACTAGAGAGCAGAAACGGTTTGCTTTCCAAGAGCCTCCGTTACTCGGGTTTCCGACCATTGGCAATCTCGTGGTTGGCTACGTGCTAGATAAACTCGAATCATCTTACAAACTATCTCAAAAGGGATAGACGATGCTGACGCCGATACCACAGCAAGATACAGGCGACCTTGATCAACCCCAGGTAGTTGGAGGCCTTCTTCTCGTAGCGCACCAGGATGGCCCGGCACTTACTGAGCCAACCCAGCGTGCGTTCCACCACCCATCTCCTCGCCGGATAGCGTTTCTCTCCGACCGCATTCTTCTTCTCTTCGCCGATCTTGCGGATGTGAGGGGTGTAGCTGTAGCGCTCTACCACTTCCCGAGCCGGCTCTTTGTCATAGCCCTTGTCCAGGCACAGGTGTTGAGGAGCTTCTTCGGTAGGCAAAGGACGCTCGATGACGATGGCATCAAGCGTCGCATCCAAGAGCTTGAAGTCTGGCACGTTAGCTCCGGCTATCACCACCGAGAGTGGACCGCCGTCGGCCTCCACCAGAAGAGAGCGCTTGACGCCCGCTTTGGCTCTATCGGTGGGATTGGGGCCTATTTGGTCCCCCCAAAACGCGCCTTGCCCATAGCGCCGTCGGCCGCCTGCCACTCGAAGTCCACCCCGCCAAGCTCCTTGCACTCCTCGATCATCTCCTCCCAGATCAGATCCAAAACTCCCTTCTCGATCCATCTCTGGAAGGTGCGGTGCGCGCTTGAATCGTCAGGGAACTCTTCTTTTGGGAGGTGGTTCCACTGGCAGCCGCTTCGCATCCGGAAAATGATCGCGTCCAAAGCGGCGCGCTGGTCCACGCGAGGTCGGCCGGTGCTCTTTGGCGGGTCATGTAAGGCGAGGATCGGTTCGATCTTCTCCCACAACTCGTCGGGCACTCGCCAGATGGTCGCAAGCGGCTTCTCTTGGGTTAGGTTTTCGGGCATAGATGACGCCTCTCTCGATAGGGATCACCGGCGATGATAACCGATCGTGAGGGTTTTGAGATAGTTAGTTACTCAACGCTGGC
>JACDCK010000341.1:2260-2618 GCA_013817595.1 Pyrinomonadaceae bacterium
ATCAGATCCAAAACTCCCTTCTCGATCCATCTCTGGAAGGTGCGGTGCACGCTTGAATCGTCAGGGAACTCTTCTTTTGGGAGGTGGTTCCACTGGCAGCCGCTTCGCATCCGGAAAATGATCGCGTCCAAAGCGGCGCGCTGGTCCACGCGAGGTCGGCCGGTGCTCTTTGGCGGGTCATGTAAGGCGAGGATCGGTTCGATCTTCTCCCACAACTCGTCGGGCACTCGCCAGATGGTCGCAAGCGGCTTCTCTTGGGTTAGGTTTTCGGGCATAGATGACGCCTCTCTCGATAGGGATCACCGGCGATGATAACCGATCGTGAGGGTTTTGAGATAGTTAGTTACTCAACGCTGGC
>JACDCK010000125.1 GCA_013817595.1 Pyrinomonadaceae bacterium
GAATAACCGTGGCTTTCCGCGAGTTCCTGAACCGCCCAGCCAATGTCACCCAAGTGCCTACCGGGACGGCACTGTTCAATCGCGCGCTCCAGACACTCCTCCGTAACCCGAATCAGCTTTTGCCAGTCTTCCCGAACGGCTCCGACCGGCACTGTGGTCGCCGTGTCGCCCACAAAACCTTCAAGCGTCACACCGCAGTCAATTGAGAAAAGGTCTCCCACTTTAAGCTGGTAGTTGGAAGGGAAACCATGTACGACCTGCTCATTGACAGAGGCGCAGATAGAAAAAGGAAAGCCATGGTATCCCTTGAACGTTGGCAGAGCCCCGGCATCCCTAATCATCTTCTCGGCTGCGCGGTCAATTTCAATCGTGGTGATGCCCGGAGTCACCATCCCTTGAAGCTCGCGCAGAACAGACCCTACGAGTTGGCCCGCCGCTCGCATCTTCTCGATCTCTTTCTTAGACTTCCCAATAATCATGCGTGCTGGAGCGAACCCTAATGACCACCTATAAATCCGTTAGACCGGATTATCCCCTCAATCTCTTTATGAATTTCTTCCTGTTTCTTGGTGCCGTCTATCCGGTGTAAACGCCCGGTGCTGTCATAGCCGTCAATCAATGGTTTGGTTTGTTCGTTGTAAGTTTCCAGGCGAATCTTAACCTTCTCCGCAGTGTCATCCACGCGCTGGACCAGTTCAGTGTGCGGATGAAAATCACACTTCTTGTCGTTCGTGGGCGGCTTCGAATAGGTATTATAAATCTCACCGCATACCGGACAAGACAGCCGCCCAGTAGCACGCTTTTCGAGCAGTTCAAAAGGCACGTCAACTACGATGGCGACGATCTTATGGCCCTGCTCGGCGCCCAGTTTTTCAAGCATTTTCGCCTGCGCCATGGTACGAGGAAAGCCATCGAGCACGTAGCCGTGCGCCGAATCTTCCTTGGCCGTTCGCTCTTCAACCACACGCATCACGAGATCATCCGAAGCAAGTTTCCCGGAGGCTTGCACGGCTTGTATTTCCTTGGCCAAAGCGTCTTGCTCCTGTGCCCTCGCCCGAAGCATGTCGCCAGTGGAAATCTGCGGAATATTCAGATGCTCTTGAAGCAAGCGCGCCTGCGTACCCTTTCCAGCACCAGGCGCACCCATCAGGACTATGATTTTCGACATAAGGAATTTTCGATCGCCGATTGCCAATTCCGATTGGCCGCTTGATTTTAGATTGCTCAGTTCATGACCCAGCAATTGAAATCTAGTATCGAAAATAGCTTCAGGCCCTGCGTCCCCGCAAACGTCCTCCACCGCCGAGAAATCCTTCATAATTCCGCATCACCAACTGCGCCTCAATCTGGGCAACCGTATCCATCGCCACACCGACAAGAATCAGCAACGACGTGCCACCAAAGTAAAACTGATAACCCATGCCAGTAGGAATCCACGAGAGCCCCGGCGTGTTACTAACCCACGAGTCAAGCCCAGCGCCAATCAAAGGCAGCCGCGCTACTTTGAATCCGCTCAGCATAAACTGAGGCACAAAGGCAACCAACGCCAGATAGATCGCGCCGACGATGGTCAATCTCGTCAGAATACTGTTCAAGTATTGCGCGGTTGCTCGACCCGGACGAATACCCGGCATAAATCCGCCGTGTTTTCTGAGGTTGTCCGCCACTTCTTCTACATTGAAAACAATCGATACATAAAAGAACGTAAAGAAGATGATCAACGAGAGAAAGATCAGTTCGTAATAAGGATCGCTCGCGTGGAAAGTTTGGAAGAAAGTCCAGATCTTGCCCCACACCGTGTTCGGATTGTTTGGGTCCGGCGGAAAAGCCGCAAAAAGGCTCTGCGGCATAGACAGCACTGAGGACGCAAAGATTACCGGAATCACTCCGCCGATGTTAATTTTCAGAGGCATCGTCGTCTGCTGGCCACCGACAAGTTGCCGACCAACGTGGCGTTTAGCATAGCTAACCGGAATTTTTCGCCTGGCAGCTTCCACGAATACGATGAAGGCAATGATCAGAACAATCGCCACCACCAGACCAATAACTCCGATAGTCTCCAGGGTGTCCCCGCCGCGTACGCGCTCGAAAACCTGCTGAACGCCGTTGGGCAAACCAATCACAATACCGGCGAAAATTAACAGCGAGATACCGTTGCCGACGCCGCGCTCGGTAATTTGTTCTCCTAGCCACATCACGAAGATGGTACCCGTGGTGAGCGTCAATACAGTGGTCAGCAAAAATCCCCACGTGGGCGCGCCAACTCCGTTGACCTGCAGCCAGTGAGCCACGAACGAAGTCTGAATGCATGCCAGACCAACCGTCAGATACCGAGTCCACTGGTTGATCTTTTGCCGGCCCATTTCGCCTTCTTCCTGCAACTTCTTTAACTGCGGCGAAACGACCGTCATCAACTGGAGAATGATCGAAGCGGTAATGTAAGGAGTTACACCGAGGGCGAAAATCGAAATGGTGCGGAAATTCCCACCAGAGAAAAGATCCAGAACGCCCAGCAATGTGCCAGCGACATCCTGCCAAACCTGGTCCAGTCGTTCTCTATTGATTCCGGGGGCGCCAATGTGGGCTCCCAAACGATAGATAGCCAGCAGCCCGAGCGTGAAAAGAATCCGCCGGCGCAGATCCGGCACGGTGAACATATTGCGAACGGCAGCAAGAAACTTTTCCATAGCTGTCCTTTAGGCGGCGCTGTCTACCGATTTCCCTATTTCTACCGCGGCCCCGCCCGCCTTCTCAATCTTTTCGCGAGCACTCTTAGTGAAACGGTGCGCAGAAATGCGAAGCGCCTTGGACAGTTCTCCATTGCCAAGCACAACCACATCGTGCTTCGCCTTTTTAATGACGCCGCGCTCGTGCAACAGTTCTGGAGTTACTTCTTCATCAGCGCGGAAGTGCTGTTCCAGCGCCGCAATGCTGACTTCGAGCCAGCGCTTTTTGAAGATGTTGGTGAAACCACGCTTCGGCAGCCGGCGGTGCAGCGGCATCTGGCCGCCTTCGAAGCCAATCTTCCGGGAGTACCCGGATCGCGATTTCTGCCCCTTTTCGCCACGGGCGGCAGTCTTACCGGAACCAGAGCCCGGCCCTTTTCCCACACGTTTTTTCTTATGTGTCGACCCCTTGGCGGGACGGACGCTGTTTAGACTGATGGCCATGTTTACTCCCTGAGTTCCGATGTCGAGCGGCGACGACAATCGTGAATCGAAAACTAATCAGATTTCTTTACTCAACTATGCGCAACAGGTAAGGCACCTTCGCCACTGCCCCACGCATTGAGGGTGAGTCTGGACGTTCGACGATTTGATTAAGCTTCGTCAGTCCCAGACTTCGCACCATCTGCTTGTGAATTTTCGGCGCTGCTATGAAGCTGCGGTAATACTGAATCCGAATAGTGCTCCCTGCCGGACTCTTTACCTTAGCAGTCTTGCTTGTCGCCTTTGCTGCGCCGCCCTTTGCCGTTCTGGCCATAAACCTCGCCATCTGAATTAGAAAGTCTTAATGATACCCGGGATGCTCAATTACATCTCTTCAACTTGCTTGCCACGCAGGCGCGCCAGCTCCATCGGGTCCTTCATCCGCAGCAGCGCGTCGAACGTCGCGCGCACCACGTTGTGTGGATTGGTGGATCCCAGCACCTTCGTGCGCACGTCGCGCACGCCAACAGCCTGCATGACCGCTCGTACCGCACCACCGGCGATAACGCCAGTGCCCTCGGAAGCAGGCTTCACCATCACTCGGCCAGCGCCAAACTTGCCGGTTAACTGATGCGGCAAAGTGTTGTTAATCAAAGGCACGCGAATCAGACTCTTCTTGGCAGCCTCGATCGCTTTCTTGATGGCCAGGGGCACCTCGCGCGCTTTACCCGTGCCAAACCCTACATGACCTCCCTCGTCACCAACGACCACCAATGCGGCAAACGAAAGATTCTTACCGCCCTTGACTACCTTGGTGACCCGATTGATGGAAATCACCTGGTCCTTCAGATCTAAGCCCTGCGCCGGAATACGTTGCTTTGGTTGTCTCATTGCTGTTCTTTGTCTTTCTTACGCTTCCTTTCTGGTTTCGGAGGCTCTGCTTCCTGTGCCGGGCTCTCTTCGGCCGGCGCGGTGGCCTCATTCTTATTCAACCCAGCCGCTCTAGCCGCATCAGTCAGGGCCTTGATGCGTCCATGGTAAAGATAGCCGCCGCGATCAAAGACTACCTGTTCGATCCCCTTGGCAAGAGCACGTTCTGCGATAGCTTTCCCCACCCGACGCGCGGCATCGACGTTTCCGCCACGGGCACCTCGCAAGTCCTTTTCAGTCGTCGAGGCTGAAACAATTGTCTGTCCCTGGTAGTCGTCGATCACCTGCGCGTAAATATGATTCAGGCTCCGATAGACAGCCAGGCGCGGTCTCTCAGTACTACCTCTGACTTTGCGGCGAATGCGCTTATGAATCGCCGTGCGCACTACGGCTCTGCTCGTATTTGCCATGCTTCCTCATTTCCGATTGCCAATTGCCAATTCCTTCCATCTTGAATCACTTTCGATTACCGGTTCCCAGCCTGGACTGGTCCACACGTCCGCAAGTGGCAATTGGCAGTGGAAAACCCTGACTACTTGCCTGTCTTCCCAGGTTTCAACTTAATAGCGACGCCGGTGTAGCGAATGCCCTTGCCTTTGTAGGCATCAGGCTTCCGCAGCTGGTGCATCTCCGCGGCTACCTGGCCCAGCTTCTGCTTATCAATGCTCGCCAGCGTTAACGTCGTCTGATACTGCTGGATGTTACTTTTGGTCGTCAGACGCTCGGCCCTGGCTTCCACACCCTCCGGCAAGAGAAAGTCGATCGGGTGGGAGTAGCCAAGCGAGAATACGATTTTCTTGCTCTGCACATCCGCTTTGTAGCCTACACCCACCACATCCATCTGAGTCGTGAAGCCCTTGGTGACTCCGATAATGGCGTTGTTAGCCAACGCTCGGGCCAGGCCGTGCAGGGCCGCAAGATCATCAGAAGTTCGCTCAGCGCGTAGATCGTCGCCGTCGAGCTTGAAACTGATGCCCTGCGGAATCGGCGTCTTCAAAGTGCCTTTCGGACCTTTGACCTCAAGCTCTCGCTCCTGAATCGTGACGGTCACGTCTTTCGGCAACGTGATTGCTTTTTCCCCAATTCGAGACATAGCGTTATTTCCGAGTTAGTAAATCTGCGCCAACAACTCTCCGCCCACATTTTCGCGACGCGCGGCCTTGCCGCTCATCAACCCCTTGGAGGTAGAGACGATGTTTACGCCATAGCCACCGAGCACTTTAGGAATCTTACCTGACCCGACGTAAACGCGCCTCCCGGGACGGGAGACTCGTTCCAGGTGCGTGATTGACGAAGTGCCGCGAGCGTCATAACGCAGGAAGATGCGGATGGTCCGTTTCAGGCCCTCGCCCTTCAGCACAAAATTATTTATGTAGCCCTCTTCTTTTAAGATCCGGGCGATCTCAAGCTTGAGCGTGGAGGTCGGGATATCCACACGCGAGTGCTTTGCCGCGATGGCATTGCGGATCCTCGTCAACATATCGGCAATGGGATCAGTCATTACTAACTCCGTTATGATTGCCGGTTTGCGATTGCCGATTGTAAGAATCGGCTATTGGCAATTGGCAATCGGAAATGCTCTTTTACCAACTCGATTTAACGACCCCGGGAATCTGTCCCAAGAGCGCCAATTCGCGAAAGCAGATACGGCACAAATTAAATTTGCGCAGATAGCCGCGTGGGCGACCACAGCGCTTACATCGAGTGTAAGCACGCACAGCAAACTTCGGTTTGCGGTTCGCTTTCGCTATCAGTGATTTCTTTGCCATGGATTAGTTTCGTAAACCGTAAATCGTGAATTATTAAATCGTGAGGTGATAGATGCGGCCATCTAATCACGATTTAAGATACACGGCAGTTATTGCCTAAACGGCATCCCCAAACCCTTCAACAGCGCCCGTGCTTGCTCGTCGTCACGCGCGGTAGTTACGATCGAGATGTTCAAGCCGCGCAATTTGTCGACTTTATTAAAATCGATCTCCGGAAAGATCAGTTGCTCACGCACACCAATCGTGTAATTGCCGCGGCCATCGAAGGCTTTGGGTGAGACTCCGCGAAAGTCTCTCACGCGAGGTAAAGCGATCGACACCAACCGATCCAGAAACTCGTACATTCGGTCGCCGCGAAGCGTGACCATCGTGCCAATGGGCATCCCCTGGCGCAGCTTGAAAGATGCAATCGATTTCTTTGCCTTGGTAATCACGGGCTTTTGGCCTACGATTGCCCGCAGCTCATCCGCTGCGGTATCAAGAATCTTGGCATTCGCTATCGCTTCGCCCATGCCCATGTTGATTACGATTTTCTCCACCCGCGGTATAGCCATCGGGTTCTTGATGCTGAACTCTTTGGCGATTGCCGGAGCAACCTCTTTCTGATATCGCTCTTTTAACCTTGCCGCCATTTTTCCTTCCTCGCAAATCCTCAATCGTAAATCGTAAATTGCGGTTTCAGTAGCTTTCTGCCTACTAACGATTTACGATTTACGCTATTTCTCAATTGAGTGTCCGCTGGTGGCCGCCACGCGAGTCTTCGAACCGTCGATTTCAAGGTGATACTTTATCCGCGTAGGTTTCCCGGACTGCGGATCGATCAACTGCACGTTGGAAATATCGATGAACGCTTCCTTTTCGATAATACCGCCACCCCGGTTGCTCTGCGGATTGGCCCGCTGATGGCGCTTGATCATGCCGGCACCTTCAATCTTGATCTTGCCTTTCGTGGGGGCCACTTCCAGGACCCGCCCACGCTTGCCCTTGTCGCGGCCGGCGATGATCTCTACCTGATCGTTCTTCTTAATCTTTGAGCGCTTGATTCCCGCCATCTCTTAAATCACCTCCGGCGCAAGAGAAACTATCTTCATGAAGTTTTTATCGCGCAGTTCCCTCGCCACCGGTCCGAATACGCGTGTGCCGATCGGGGTTCCATCTTCTTTTATCAACACCGCGGCGTTCTGATCAAAACGAATATAGGTGCCGTCTTTGCGGCGGACCTCCTTGCGGGTCCGCACGATTACCGCGTCCTGCACAGTACCCTTCTTAATAGTGCCGTCCGGCGACGCCTCTTTAACGGTCACCTTGATCCGATCACCAAGGCTGGCAATCTTTCCGGTGGATCCACCAATAGGCATGATCATCTCTACTCGGCGCGCACCTGAATTGTCGGCAACCTCAAGCGAGGTCTGCATCTGTATCATGTCCTTACCTCAGTTCGGATTGCGAATTTCGAATTGCGGATTTTTCAAACTCTGTGCAAATCCGAAATCCGAATTTCGAAATTCGAAATTCTACTTCGCCGCCTTTTGCACTATCTCCATCACCCGCCACCGCTTCTTCGCAGACAAAGGCCGTGTCTCCACAATGCGCACTTTGTCGCCCACGGTGGCCCCGAGTTCGTCGTGGGCCATGAACTTGGAGGTGCGGCGAACGTAACGTCGATACCTTGTGTGCAACACCAGCCGGTCGACTCGAACCACAACCGTCTTCTTCATCTTGTCGGAAAAAACAACTCCGACTTTCTGCGAACGATGCGCGCGCTTGTCCGCGGTTTTAGTTATTTTCGCCTGCGGTGAATTCGTTTTGTTTTCCTGCTTCTCTTCCATTCTTTTCACCCACTAGCACAGACTCGGGTCCGTGATTTGTCGTTTACTGGCGACTCAAACCGCCTCCGTGTCGTAACCTACCTGCGGTTGTCGTTGCCGAGCCAGTGTTTGTATACGCGCCAGGGATCTTTTCTCCTGGCGGATGCGTTTGACTGCGTCCACCTCTCCAAGCGCGAGCTTAAACTTCAAACGAAAGAGCGACTCTTTCAAGCGTGCGGTCTCAGCCTGCAATTCCTCTTCCGACAAATCACGATACTTATCCAACTCTTCACGACGCTTCATTAAATCGCGCCTCCTTCCTGATCCGCGCGCCGCACAAACTTCGTCTTGATTGGAAGTTTCGCTTGCGCCAGACGCATAGCTTCGCGCGCTGTAGGCTCGTCGACACCCTCAATCTCATAAAGAATGCGACCCGGCTTAACCACCGCTACCCAATACTCCGGCGCCCCTTTGCCCTTGCCCATACGCGTTTCAGCCGGTTTCTTCGTCACCGGTTTATCTGGAAACATCCGGATCCAGATCTTGCCACCGCGCTTGATGTGCCGGGTCATGGCAATACGAGCGGCTTCAATCTGACGATCCGTGATCCAGGCGGGCTCCAAACACTTGAGCCCGTATTCACCGAAGCTGATCTCGCTGCCACGAGTGGCGACGCCGGTCATGCGTCCGCGCATTTGCTTTCGGTGCTTAACTTTCTTCGGCATCAACATGATGTTTTACTCTTTTTTGATTTTTGATCGCTGCTTGCCGATTTAGAAATGCCCAAACAGACCGAGTCCAAATCACAAATCCAAAATCTATCCGTTTTCTCCACGCGGCCGTCGCCCATCAGAACCGCCCTCGCGCTCACGACGAGTTCGCGGCCGACGCTCGCGTTCACCCATGCGCGTCTCATTGATTGGATCCGAACCCGTTCCACGCGCCATGGCCGCCTTCGGATCGAGAATTTCGCCGCGATAGATCCAAACCTTAACTCCAATTTGACCGAAGGTGGTTTTCGCTTCAGCCAAACCGTAATCGATGTCCGCACGCAGAGTATGTAGGGGAAGCTGGCCTTGCAGGTGC
>JACDCK010000342.1 GCA_013817595.1 Pyrinomonadaceae bacterium
GCGCAACGCACTGCCGAAAGCTGCTTTCATCGCTTTCACAGGCACGCCTCTAATGGCCGGCGAGGAACGCACGAAAGAGGTGTTTGGCGATTACATCAGCGTTTACAACTTCAGGCAGTCGGTGGACGACCACGCCACCGTTCCGCTCTTCTATGAGAACCGCATTCCTGAGCTACAGCTTGTTAATGAAGAGTTGAACGAAGACATGGCGCGGGTGATCGAAGAGGCGGAGCTTACTGAAGAGCAGGAAGAGAAGCTGGAGCGCGAGTTTGCGCGCGAATATCAGTTGATCACGCGCGACGATCGGCTCGAAAAGGTCGCAGAAGATATTGTTCGGCATTTCGCCGGTCGCGGCTTTCAAGGCAAGGCGATGGTGATTTCACTCGACAAAGCCACGGCCGTGCGGATGTTCGACAAGGTTCACAAGTACTGGCACAAACATCTGCGAGAGCTTGAATTGAAGCTTCCAGCCTGCACGGAAGTGGAACGCGCAGAACTAGAAGACAAAATCGCAGTTATGCGCAAGACCGACATGGCAGTCGTAGTTTCCCAGTCGCAAAACGAAGTTGAAGATTTGGCTGCGAAAGGCGCGAACATCGTTCCTCACCGGAAGCGAATGCTGAAGGAGGATCTCGACACGAGATTCAAAGATCCGAACGATCCCTTGCGTCTCGTTTTTGTGTGTGCGATGTGGATCACCGGGTTCGATGTTCCCTGTTGCTCCACAATCTATCTCGACAAGCCGATGCGCAATCACACGCTAATGCAAACGATTGCTCGGGCGAATCGGGTGTTTCGCAACAAGGTCAACGGTCTGATTGTCGACTACGTTGGGGTTTTCCGAAATCTGCAAAAGGCACTGGCGATCTATGGCGCCGGTGGTGGGATCAACCCTGGTGAGACACCGGTTAAGGACAAACAGGAATTGGTTGAATTGCTTCGGGGCGCAATTCAGACCGCTGAGCACTTTTGTGCGGAGCGTTGGGTTGACCTGCCATCTGTTCGAGATGCCGCGGGATTTACGAGAGTGAAGCTGCTTGACGATGCAGTGGAGGCGATCGTTGAGAACGATGAGTCGAAAGAACAATATCGTTCGCTAACGAACAATGTGACGAGATTATACCAAGCCATACTGCCCGATCCGCTTGCTAATGAATTCGGTCAGATCAACCTGTTGCTGTCTACGATTCAGGACAAAATTCAGGCGCTGGCGCCGGTACCGGATATTTCTGATGTGCTGTCCAGGGTTGAAACTCTGCTGGATGCGTCGATTGCTTCCGAGGGGTATGTCATACCCGAAACGGACCGGATCGTTGACCTGAGCAAGATAGATTTCGAAGCACTCCAGAAACAGTTTGCGAGCGGAAGGAAACACACCGAGGTTGAACGATTGAGAAATGCGCTGGCGGCGAAGTTGGCTGAGATGGTTAGCCTAAACCGCACTCGGATGGACTACCTCGAACATTTTCAAGAGATGATTGATGAGTACAACTCAGGGGCGGTGAACGTAGAAGTAACGTTTGAGCGGCTGGTGAAGTTTACCAAAGAACTCAATGCTGAAGACCAACGGCACATAGCCCAACAGTTAACCATCGAAGAGCTGGCAGTCTTTGACCTGTTGACAAAACCGGAAATAACTTTGACTGAAAAAGAGCGGAATGAAGTCAAGAAAGTGGCGAGAGAGCTCTTGCAGACGCTCAAGCAAGAGAAGCTGGTTATCGATTGGCGGGCAAGACAGCAAGCACGAGCTGGTGTGCGTTTGACCATCGAAGAGAATTTGGATCATCTACCGCGCGCCTACTCTAAGGATGTCTACAATAAAAAATGCGATTTGATTTATCAGCATGTGTTTGATTCGTACTTTGGATCTGGTAGGAGCATTTATCCAACAGCTGCGTAGGGCATCGGGAAGCACCAGACTGCCAATGTCGGGCCAGGGAATGTTCTGAGCCCAAACCATCATCTCACTTCGCATCTTTTATCTCCCTCAACAACTCATCCCGAAAATAGCCGGGTGGAATCGTACCCTGTTTCATGAAGAGCAGGTGAAACGTCTTTGGTGAGAAGCGGTCGCCGACAGCGGCGGCTGCTTCCTTGCGCAAGGCAAATATCTCCTCCTTGCCGAGACGGTAGGTGATGGCCTGTGTAGGCCATTTTGAATAGCGGAAGATAGCGCGCTCGGCGGAACCACAGCTCGCCTGTTTAGCTTCACTCTTTACTGCCGCAGTGTCGCTGCACTTGCCAGGCAGAAAATCTACAATCTCCGAAAAGAGATCCACTGCCTCAGCATAGCTCATGCGGTTGGTGTGAATTCCAGTATCGACGCGCACACGCAAATCGCGATAGAGCTTGCCCTGGAGTTGATAAAGCCGTTCTTCCGGCGTGTAGAAGCCTTCGGGCGCGCCGGGCTGCGGCTCGGCCAGCAAGGCTTCCGCGTAGAGAGCCCAGCCCTCAGCGGCCATCGAGTCTTCCCACATAGATGAAGAATCTTCAACTGCACCCGGGGTGAGCCAACGGACGCCGGCGATGTTGGACCGGTTCTGAGTCATCACTTTGTAGTGCCAATCGTGTCCGGGAAAACCCTCGTGCGCAGCGAGATCGGCAAGTGCGGCGC
>JACDCK010000343.1 GCA_013817595.1 Pyrinomonadaceae bacterium
CGGCAGGTCTGCGACAGACCGCACATAGTGGCTGTGGACGCGAGAGCAAAATTGATGGCACTGCGGGCACCGAGCGTGCGCTGCGGTATTGTCAACTTAACGGAAAACACTCGTGTGACACCGCTACGGAGTGTGGTCTCGGCCTTTCAGGTATCCCATAAGTAGCAGTCATGAAGGCGCTATTTTGGTTAAGTTGACAATACCCCTTGTAAGGTTAGTTTTTAGATTGCACCTTCTCATAGTGGCGGCTCAGTTTTTCTCTCGCCTGAGAGATCGAAAACTGCCACTCGACCTTGACCTCCAACTTATTGCGTTCTTTGACAAGCGATTGTATCTCCCGCGCAACTTCTTCGATTGCCTTGATGCGCCGCGACAAACAGATGCGCGAGAGCGCCGAGAGTTCCAACTCCGCCATGTTCAACCATCAACCTTTCTTCGGCGTGTAATGCATCTCGAAGCGTTGTGCCAACTCAAAGGCTTCAGCAGGCGGCAGGTTCTCGTAGAATGAACTTGCATGGTGCGTGTTGAGATTGTCCTGCACTAAGACGACCTTCTCAGCCTGCGGAAATGACGCGGCGACTCGCTGCATGAACCGGCAGTAATCGGCTTTTGTTCTTTGTTTGCTGGTTTCTACAATGCGCCTACCCGTCAACGGCTCGAAGGCGACCAGCAACCAGCAAGTTCCACCGCGCTCGTATTCGTAATCAACGCGCTTGGGCTTTCCTGCTTTCATCTCAAGCGGCGAGACCACCTCGCCCAAGAGTTGCACGCGTAGTTGATCGAAGCAGACAACCGGGCGCTTTTCGTCAAAAGGTAGGTTGTAGAGGTGCAGGATGTCTTCCATCCTCGCCAAGTACTCGCCCGTTATCGCCCCAATGCACCACGACCGTTTGCGGTGCGGCTGGAGCCGGTTTTTTCAGCACCTCTTTGACTGTGCTGTGCGAGATACTTTCACAAAAGCCCAGTTCGATAGCTTTATCTGCCAAGAGTCGCAACGTCCACCGGGCGTGTCCAGCGGGCGCGGTGGAGCACGCCAGAGCCGTGATCTTGGCGCGTGCCGTGCCATCAATGCGGCAGGGTTGTCCTGAACGCGGCTTGTCATGCAAAGCGGCTTTGAGACCTTCGGTCAGGTATCGCCGCTTGATGTTGAAAACCGTGGCGACGCCGACTCCCAACACGGCGGCGATATCCGCTGGAGCGCGTTGTCGGTGAAGCAAGTCGAGAATCCGGGCGCGCGTCTGGCTTCTCGCTGATGTCGAGCCTTTGGTCAGCGATGTTTTCAAAGAGCGCTGTTCGTCAGTCGAGAGCTTGATGAGTTGTGGTTTCCTTGCCATGCTTGAAGGATACAAGAGGCAACAACCTTTCTACAAGAATTAACTTTACGAAGCACTATAGCAGTTTTCAATTGGATGCGACCTGATACCCGCAATGACTGAACCATCCGGCACAGTCATCAGTAGTGACGAGTGTGAGTGCGGCAATCAAAGCTCGCTCCAGTTCTTCACGTGTTCGCGCTTTTGCTGCCCGCAACGCTGTTTTGATCTTTGACCACATCAGTTCAATGGGCGAAAAGTCCGGCGAGTATGGCGGTAGCCAGATGACTTGCGCGCCGCGCTCAACCGCCACTGTCTCAATCCGGCTGGCGCGATGCGCGCTCAAGTTGTCCAGAATCAAGATGTCGCCAACTTCAATGGTCGGACTTAAGACTTGCTCGACATAGACGTTGAAGATGGCCGTATCGACCGCGCCTTCAACGGTGAAAGTGGCCGTCGGCCCAGAAAGCCCAACGGCGCTGATGATTGAAGTCTGCTGGCCGTAATTGCGGGGCACGCTTTCACTGACGCGCTGGCCTGCGGGTGCTCGTCCAAAGAGGCGTGTCAGCGCCAGATTGCTCCCCGCTTCATCAATGAACTTGAAGCGTCGATGGTTCGAGCAAACCAACTCGTCGCCAAAACCAGGCCCGCTTGTAGTTATTGCGTTCAGCCGACACTAGACTCTTTTTTTGCGCGGCAAGTCGAGTTTGGCAAGCGCGCGACTGAGGGTCGCGTGAGAAACCGTCAGTTGAGCTTCGGCTTGCACATGAACCTGTAACTCGGCCAGCGAGACATCAGGCTCGTGGCGTACCTTTGACTGCAAGAGGCGCAACTGCTTGGCCGCTAAGCTGGGTGCGCGACCACCACCATGTGGCAGCGGCGATAAATCACCGGTGGCACGCCACTGGCGAAGCATCTTTTTGACAAAGCTCACGCCGACATCGAACATCTCGGCGATCTCGGCAATCGAGCCTTGATCTTGTTCGTAAGCGTTGACCACCCGCTGGCGGAGGTCTAAAGAGTAGGCTTGCATAGCCTTAGCTTAGTCGCTAAAGATAGTCGCACGCAATTGCAAGCCGCTATAACGCACGGGCTTGTCAGCACCAAGACAGCACGACCTCATTAACGCCAATGACCGGCGCGAGATTACTACGACTGACACACATTTTCATCAGTCGTGGCGAAGCCCCGCTTCATGATAACTAACGCCCGAATTGACAGGCGCGACGCGAACTAGCGCAATCTGACTTGTAAGGATAAATTTGAGAGGCATACTACCGCCGCGTGCTGTCCGATGAC
>JACDCK010000126.1 GCA_013817595.1 Pyrinomonadaceae bacterium
AAGGTCATCGAGGGTATCACGCAAGCCAAAGACTAGCTGACACAATGAGGTGATGTAATAGTGGGTCATCGGCTTGGGCGTGAGGTCAGATTGGATGTGTTTTCGAATCCCGAAGGGATTTAAGTCCATAGCCGTGGGCGAGCTTTTGCGACGCCCACGGAGGATCGGAGAAAAGACTCCTGCCCTGGAAGGGTCAAACGGTGCCCGAGAATGTGACCCCTTCAGGGTCAGGCATTTTTCTTTTGCCTATCCGTGGGCTTCGCGCAACGCTAGCCCACGGCTATTAACTTAGATCCCTTCGGGATGTTGTGCGAAACGCAAGCTGATGACCAGCTACATGCGATGTCTTAACGGGAATCGAAGGAAGGAAGGGAATTCACCATGGGTTCTGCCAATGAAGTCTACGAATCAACGCTTCAGCAATTGATCCAACTGCGACAGTCGTTGTTGCGTATGCACAAGACTTTGCTGGACCTGGAGCGTGAGGCTTATGAACGAACACGCGGGCGAGTCGACAACAGCTACGAAGTTCTGCAACTTGTTATGCACGATCCCTGGTTCGCCTGGCTACATAGCCTGTCAGAGCTAGTGGTGCGGATAGATGAGATGTTGGACGCGAAGGAGCCGTTAAAGGAAAGCGAGGCAGTTGGAGTTATGACCAGGCTCGAGTCCTGCTTACACCTTCAGAGACCGGGAGCGGATTTCAGAAAAAGTACTTCAGCTCACTGCAGCAATCGCCCGATGTAGTATTGGCGCATTCTGAAGTGGTGAAACATCTAGGAGCCGCTGGAGCAACCGGCGAGAAAAACCACCAGGACGCTGGTTCAACGGAATGTGAGAATTTCTCGTGAGCCGTAGCGTCCTGGCGGTAATTAATGTCGTCAAACCGTTACATCAACCAGCAACGGTTTCCGTTTGAACGCAGTGCTGATCGAACGCCTTAGTAAGTTCCTGGGCGATCTCTGAGGGACCTCTGCCTTCGATCTGGTGCCTCTCCATCATAAAGACGAGTTTGCCGTCTTTCAGGAGGGCAATCGAAGGAGATGAAGGCGGATAACCCGTGAAGTAGTTTCGGGCTCTCTCAGTTGCTTCGATATCGGCTCCGGCAAATACTGTGGCTATCTTGTCAGGGCGGGCGTTATGCTGCAGCGCCTGGGCGACGCCGGGGCGTGCCTTGCCGGCCGCACAGCCGCAGATGGAGTTCACCACCACCATCAGAGTTCCCTTGCCGTTTTGCACTGTCGCATCTACCTGCGCCGGCGTCTTCAGCTCCTCAAAACCTAAACGGGTCAATTCCTCCCGCATCGGTCGAATCATGATTTCTGGATATGGCATTGTTTCTAGTCTCCTCATCTTAATCTACGTTTGATTCTAGCACAGCGTCATCATTTAGCCGCGGATCCACGCGGATAAACGCGGATCTAAAAAAGGCACTTATCAAATGCGTCTAGTGAGTTGTTGTGATTGTCCTGGTTTTCGCTCTGATCCGCGTTCATCCGCGTGTATCCGCGGCTAAATGGATCGAGATTGAACGCGGATCGTCTCCGTCTCCGGAAATCACGATCCTCCAGACACTCCCGGGTAAGGGATAGCGACCCAGGCGTTCGGCCCACTCAATTACCAGCACGGCCTCTTCGTCTAATAACAACTCATCAAGATCGACGGCGTGGGCAGCTGAGGCTCCTTCATCGAGACGATAGAGGTCGATGTGGTAAAGAGTGAGCCGCCCCGAATAGGGATTGACCAGTGTAAACGTCGGACTGGTTACCTGCGCGGGATCAAGACCCAGCGCGGCTGCGATTCCCTTTACGAAGACCGTTTTGCCGGCACCCAGAGGCCCACTGAGCAAGAGGATTTCCCCGCCGATGAGTAGGTTGCCGAATCTTTTGCCAAGGCCAAAAGTCTCATCACGATCGCGCGAGGACCATTCGTCAGTGGTAAGCGCTTGTGAAGTCATGTGAACCATTGTTTGAAAGGGCGACCGGTCCTACGGCGTTTCCCCTTCCTGATCGAGTAGACGAATCGCCGCGCCAAAGTGTGATTGAATATCAGAAGCGACCATTGTCCGCATGCCCAATTTCCGAGCCGCGAGATCGCCCGCGAGACCGCCGATGTAAAGAGCAGCGATCGTTGCTGACAGAGCATTCGCGTCGCCTCTTAGAGTGGCAAATGCTTGAGCGCTGAACCCGGCTATCAGGCCGGTTAACGTGTCGCCAGCCCCCGCAGTTCCGAGTCCGGCGTTGCCGGTCGGGTTAACGAAGACGCGACCGTCGGGCCCCGCAACTAGTGAGCGCGAACCTTTGAGAACCACAATCAATTCCTGCTTGACCGCAAAGTCGCGCACCGCTGCGACCCGATCAGTCAACTCAGATTTATCAGTGATCTCGATCAATCGCCTCATCTCTCCGGCGTGAGGAGTGAGAACCAACGGGTGAGCTTTTGACCCTCGCAACTCCGCGGGCCAGGGAGCGAGGCAGTTCAGCCCATCCGCATCGATAACGATGGGCGTGGTTCTGTTTTGCACAACAGACTTCACAAATTTCCGGGTGCGTTCATCTTCCGCGGAAAGGCCGGGGCCGATGGCCACAACCGTTGCCTTGGAGGCGAGGCGCTTGACATGATCGATCGCCTCATCGCTTACGGCGCCCCGATCTGTTTCCGCTAGTGCAGTTGTCATCACCTCCGGCATAGCCGCCGCAACTACTGAAGACTGTGCTGAGGCGGGAGTCGCGATGGTCACTAACCCGGCACCTGATCTCATAGCGGCATTGCCGCAGAGCGCCGCTGCACCGGTGTAACCTCGGGATCCGGCAATGACCAGTACCTGCCCATGCGTATTCTTGTAAGAGTCGGGTTGGTATCGCGTGGCTATAAGCCATTCGCGCGCGTCGGACTCCTGAATCAGGAAAAGTTTTGCTTCCGGAGACTCGATCAAAACAGAAGGTGAACCGATGTTCGCAATCATCAGCTCTCCATTGAAATGAGAGGCTGGGGGCAGCACGTTTGCGCGTTTAGGAGCTGTGAAGGCTACCGTAAGATCGGACTGGACTGCTGCTCCAATGGGATCGGCGAGGTCAGCATTGAGTCCCGAAGGAATGTCGACTGACACAATCAGGGGTCGAGCTCGAGATGATCGATCACGCGCAGCCCTGATCATTGCGAGGTGTTGAATTACCTGCAGATAGACTCCTTCAAGTGGCCGGATTAAGCCCGTGCCAAAGAGTGCATCAACAATGACGTCGTAAGTGCCCCGGGGTCTGGCGATCTCTTCCCAGTCAGTTATGCTGGCACATTCCAGAAAGCTCAACGGTGAAGATTGCGCACTCCACCCCGCTTCAAAACTTGCCAGTCGCCGCACTATCTCGAAATTAGTTCGAGCATCACCCTGTGTGTCGTCAACCCTTCCAAAAAGGATCACGTCGGTTTGCACGCCGACACGGGCGAGCGCGCGGCCAACACCAGCACCGTCGCCGCCATTGTTGCCAGGACCACAAAGAATGCGAGCTTTCTTGCCGACAAGATCGCCGGAAAAATGTAAGGTAATTGCCTGTGCGACGGCTTCAGCGGCAGCTTCCATCAAGAGCAGCGAAGGGGTGTCAAAGTTCTCGACTGTAAGACGGTCGAGTTGGCGCATCTGCTGGGCTGAAATAACCGGTTGCACGGCTGGATGATAAGGAGAAGGTAGTTGCGGGTCAATTACTGCAATAGAGATTGGTGTCAAAACTCAGCGATCCCCAAAAGGACGGCTCAAGCTCCGCTAACTTGCAGGTCGGGAAGGGGGCAAAGCGGAGCGCGCCCCCCGCTCAAGCTGCAAAGCCACTCTGGGAACCTGTTGATGCCGTTGCCGGTGACATAGTGGAGTGCGCCAGGGGAGGTTGAGGTTAGACCATTTGCGGGCCATGTGAGGAAGCTCCTTTGCTGGTGAGGGTCTACTTGAGTTGTGGCTTTGGATTTTGATCGGGAGCAAGGGCGCATGTGCTTTGCCCCAGCACCTCAAAGAGCCTGTTACGGCTTAAGATTCCTTGTTATCCGGAATGCCCTCCCCATCACCGTGCGAGCCTCGGGGATGCCAAACGCGGAAGTTAAGCCGAAGTAGCTAAGACCATAGATCCCTAACACCAGAACCGCTACTGGGACAGGGTGTCGGGGTCCGAGCAGGAGCTTGCTGCCCCATCCGGCTGCAGCTCCTAAGAATGCGGCAAACCAAAGCCTTAGGAGGTATGGAAGTGGGAGGCCTGTGCGGCCAATACGCCGATTCAAGGTCCTTCGGAGCAGCATAAACTCAATCCAGGCTGCCACGCTGGCCGAAGCCGTTAGACCCACAACACCCCACTTGGGCGCGATACCGATGGCCGGTGGCAGGTGGATGGCGCAGAAGTACCCGAGAACAGTTGCCAGGGCCACATGAATAACTGCGTAAAGCAGTGGTGTTCGAGTGTCATGAAGTGCGTAGTAGGTTGAGGAATAAAGACGCCCCAGCGTAGATGCCAACAAGCCAATACTCGACCCTGCGAGAATGCCCCAGACGTAGATGGCTGCATCTTGTTTGAACTGTCCCGTTTGGTACAACACAGCGGCGATGACATCGCCGAGCGCCAGGAACGCCACCGCGGAAGGAACAATGAAAAACGCTATCTGGCGCAGCCCGGCATCAAGCCGCTGCCTCAACACGTGAGCGACTTCCTGCGTGCTACCGACCGCCCGGGACATCGCCGGCAATTCAGCGGCGGAGACTGACATTCCGAAAAGGCTGACGGGAAGCGTATAGAGGCTTTGTGCATACGTCAGAGCCACGACAGCTCCCACGGGCAGGAAGCTCGCCAATATGGCGTCGACAAAGGCGCTAATCTGAATTACGCCGCGGCTCATGAATACCGGAAAAAACCTCGTCACCACGGTTCTCACGTGAGCACTAGTCGTGTCGATCACCGGACGAAGCGGGCGAACCAGTTTGAGCACGGTTGGCAGTTGGATGCCAAACTGAAGCGCGCTGCCGATCACCGAAGCCCAGGCTACAACCGCAGCAAGCTGAAATTGAGCTACCTTGCCCCCGTACGCTAGCAGCGACGCAACGATGGCTAAGTTCCAGGCGACCGGTGCGGTGTAAGAGATGAAGAAACGGTGATGGCTATTCAGTACGCCCAGACACCACGCTGAGAGCACCAAAAGGCCGGCGCCGGGAAAGAGAATCCTGACGAGGTGGATTGTTAATTCGCGAGTCTCGCCTTCGAACCCGGGTGCGATGAAGGCGATAAGATACGGAGTGGCCAGCACTCCTACAAGCACGACCAGTGAAGTTATTAATGCCAACAGTCCGAGCACGCCGTTGGCGACGTGGGATGCTTTCTCTTCATCCTCCTGGGCCAGCAGCTTTGCGTACACCGGAATGAAGGAAGCCGAGAGCGCTCCCTCACCAAAAATGTTTTGGAGGAAATTGGGGATCCGAAAAGCTGCGCTGAACGCGTCGCCTGCGGCCGAGGTACCAAAGTAATGTGCGAAGATGCGTTGACGTATCAGACCAATCATGCGGCTTATCAAAATGCCGGAACCGACGAAGAATGCAGATCGTCCGGTGCTTGGCTCACTTCTTCTTGCTGTTTTTTCATGGAGAGGCTCACTCGGCGTCGCGGCCAGCGGCTCGAGAGTTTCCCCAGCGATCATGCCGGCATCGTCACAGGTACTTGCCTGTGCAGAGCTAGTCGCAAGGGATTGAACCGATACGTTACTGGTCTGAGAGTGATTGTGTTCTTCCGAGGATTTCGAAGCGCCTGCTGAATTAGCGGGATTGGTGGTAGGGATGCCGTTGGAAGAATCTTTCATCGGTAATCAGATTCGAGTTCGCGGACATTGCCTGGCTGACTGTGCTCGCGCAGGGCTGCCAAAGCCATTTCGCTGAGAGATGCTTCGCGGCCCCGGATCCTTCCCCAACTGCGCAGCCATAGCGGCGTGACCATTCCTCGCGCAATAGAATGTTTTCAGTTCTGACTCGCTTGTTCGAGCGCGCGTTCGACCAGCAACAACAGGTGGTTCGAGTCTACGGGCTTCTGCATAAAATCATGAACAGCTTCATCGATCGAAGGGAAAGCTGTCATTACAAGGACCGGGACCTCGACGTCGGCGCGTGCCGCGTGTAAATCATCGAGGCCTAAACCATTAGGCATACGCAGGTCGGTAAGTAGAAGCTCATGTGGAGGGCGGGCAATCTCATTGAGAGCAGCGCGCGCGTCAGCCGCCTCAGTTACCGTGTAACCGGCAGTCTCGAGCGTCAGAAACAATACGCGGCGTAAACTGTCTTTGTCTTCGACTAGTAGGATATCAGGCATCTTGGGGGACAGTTTTGCGGTTAGACCACAGGCAAGACGTTGAATGGCGGAGCAAGTAAGTTAATCCTGGGTAGATCATCTGGCTCATCATCATTGATTGTTCCATTGCGGGTGTCAAGCAGGTTATTTGGCGCTTAAAGGTAAAGGTCTAGGATCAGGTGGGTACCTGTAGCACCAGAACAAGGCAGGGGACGCAATCCTGGGATGGTCCGCTCGCGCGTGGTGCCGCACGCCGCGCGCCGGACCGGACGGTAAAGCGCTTCTGGGATCTTCGGATCGCGGGGCGCAATTCTTTGATTGATCGACTGTTTTTAGGGGGAGGTGACTGGACCCTTCAAGACGGGCTCATACTCGTCGCCTGCTGAAGGTAGGCTTTGCGTGTCGGCCAGTTTCATCGCTAACAGGTGCGGTTTATAGTCGAAGGCTTTTGGACCTCCGCGCGAGTTCTGAATCTGCATCACCAGATAATCCTGGTTCAAGCGAAACCTCAAAACACTTCCCTGCCGGTTCATAATTACAAACAGGAGGGTCTCGCCGCCAGCCGTTTTCAACTGGCCCACGAGGGAGCTGACTCCGCCGTCGGTCCTGATGAGCGTACCCGTCTTAGCGATCACACTGCCGCGCCACGCCGGGCTAGTGAAGCGCTCCTGGAGTGTCCCGGGATCGATGCCGGCGACCGGCATGATGTCTGTAGTTGAGAGTTTGTTTTTCCGCAGCTCTTCGCGCAACGCCCTGAAGATCTTCATCATCGTTCGTGGGCTAACGCGGTTAACGCCCAATCCACTCAATGAGGAAATCATAAACTCACTGGAGGACAGGCCCAGCGAGTTCATGAGTTGGCTTCGCACCGGTTGTATCCCCCCGACTGAATCACCCAGGCGCTCAGCCATGAAGTTGTTTGAGTAACAGAGAAGGACCTTGAGGATGTCGACCAGTTTGCTCGACTTCTGGGCCAGGCGGAGTTTCGCATCCGCCGCTACAAGATTAACCTCGACCTCACCCATCACGGACACGCTGGGGATCGTCTGCAGACTCGCCTTATCGCCGAGGGCGGTTCTTTCATACAACCACGCACGACTTGCTTCCCCGGACCTCAGCGTTGAATCAAATGTGTCGTAGAGCTGCTCGCCTGATTGCCGCGCCGACCAATTGAAATTCATGGTAAAACTTGGTGCCACGACCAGATTCCCCGTTACTGATCGAATGCCCAGCGTGTTCAATTGGCGCGCAATCATTACTCCATGTTCGTAACGAAAAGACGGATCGCGACCAGAGATGTAAAGATTCCCATTGAGGGTGCCGCTTGCTTTGACGAATGTGCCGGTGGTCCAAATCCCAGTAGTAAATCGATGCTGGGGGCCAAAGGTCCTGAGCGCCACAAGTGCAGTGGCAAGTTTTATAGCCGAGGCCGGATTGGAATTTTCCTCTGCCGACTGCTCGGCAACTGTTTTTCCGTCCAGCGTTTCCACCAGCACGCCCTGAATACCATAGATGACTTGCGACTCAGCAGCGGCGCTTGCTGATTGTTCCGTGAAAGTTGTTTGAGTTGGTGGAACGGGGGCCGTTGAAATCCGCGTGCCTGGCGCGACAGGGGGTTTGACCTTTGCTGGTATTTGCGCCAAAACCAGCGCGGACCGCGGTAGCCAGACGCTGAGTGCGAAGGCGACAAGAATGACGCGCGATATAATTTGCTGGTTCATTGATCCCTATAGTGCTCGCTGGGCGAGCAGATCATCATAACACGATCATTTTAAGGGGAGTTCCACAGGCCTGAGAGGAGAATCGGTTCGATGCGCTCGACCTGGCTGGGGATGGCCGTCACCCAACAGGGACCATGGTGCATGAAGTTTGCTTGGTCCGCAGAAACCATCGACACGCTTTTGTCAATACGTAAGCGGCAATTTACATCTTAAAGACCCAAGTCTAATAGCGTTGACAATGTTAGAAGCTGACACCTAGAATCGTGTTATTGACAAATCATAGTGCGCGAACATCAGCCCGTTACAGTTGAAAGCATAAGCGCCACGCACAAGGCACGAAGAAAAGAGATTCGAGCGAGGCTCGGTGAGTTTGAAGAAGTCTGGCGCGATGGATCGGACGCGCGACTTTGGGAAGAACTCGTCTTCTGCATTTTCACGGCCGGCGCGTCGGCTCGGATGGGATTGAAGTCCATCGAAGCGGTCCGACCGTTGCTGTGGAACGGCGAGGAAGCGGAAATGACCGAGGCCCTCAAGAGGGCGGGTGCTCATCGCTTTCCAGTGGCCCGGCCGGGCTACATTGTGATAGCGCGAAACTATCTGCGTGAGCATTGCGGTTTGAGATTGCGCGAGCAGCTCGAGAGTTTCTCAGATCCGATTGAGCGTCGTGATTGGCTGGCCCGGGAGAAACGGATCAAAGGGTTGGGC
>JACDCK010000344.1 GCA_013817595.1 Pyrinomonadaceae bacterium
CATGTCAAAAGAGAGCCCGGAATGTGTCAAATGGATTGAGACAACTGGTTGGATAGATTAGGGAAGATAGATGGAGATAGTTCCAGGTCCTGCCCCAAACCGATTGGCTCAGAGGGGAACACAGGTGGATTGATCCAGACGGCGGTCGGGAGCGGGGGTGGCAGCGGTAGCCCGCGCACGAAGCGCTCCGGGTGCGCTTGATAAGCGGCTTGTAAGACCTGGCGACGGTGCTCATAGAGCTCGGCCGCTTGGCCGAGATGGACGGCCGCTGGCGTCATCAAGCCCAAGGCACTGTGATGATGCTCGTGGTTATACCACTGAAAGAAAGGGCGTGCCCAAGCACGGGCATCTTCCAAACTGCCAAAGCGCGCGGGAAACGTCGGTTGATATTTGAGCGTTTTGAACTGGGCTTCGGAGTAGGGGTTGTCATCGGAGACGTGGGGGCGCGAATGACTCTCGGTCACGCCCAGCGTCGCGAGTAGCTCCGCCACGGGGTGTGCGATCATGGGACTGCCTCGGTCGGCGTGCAGGGTGAGTTGGTCAGGGGCAATCCCTTCTTTGGCACAGGTGGCCTCTAACAACTGGCGGGCTAGATCAGCCGATTCCCGCTCGGCGATCAGCCACCCCACCACGTAGCGGCTGAAGACATCCAGCACCACGTACAGATAATAGTACGTCCATGTCACAGGCCCCTTGAGTTTGGTGATATCCCAACTCCACAGTTGGCGTGGCGCGATTGCCAGCAATTCCGGTTTTTCGTAGACAGGACGGCGGAGTTGGTCGCGCCGCTCGCGAACTTCCTGGTGCGCGGCCAGCACGCGGTACATGGTACGCCACGAGCACAGGTAGGTGCCCTCATCGAGCAAGGTCGCGTACACCTCGCGCGGACTCTGGTCGGCAAAGCGCTCACTATTGAGCGTCGCCCGCACGATCGCCCGTTCCTCGGCACTGAGCGCGCGTGCGGACGGGGCGCGCTCCTTCTCGGACACAGGCGCGGCGGGCTGCCGCTGCCGATAGAGCGTGCTGCGCGCCACCCCCAGTGCCCGGCTGGCGGCGCTCACCCCGACCTGCGCCGCCAGCGTTGCGGTGGCCTGGATCATGGCTGCCCGGCCATCTCGGTCGCTGGCTCCCCCGTGATCCCCAGCAGGAGCGAGAGTTTTTTTTGGAAGTCAATGATCGTTTCGGCCTGCGTCAGGCGAACCTGCAACCGTTCATTTTCGCGCCGTAAGTGGGCCAACTCGACATCGCGCGCATCGGCTTGGACTTTGGGGCCGCGTTTCTGCGCACCGAGGGCCTCCAGGGTGCCTTGCGCCCGCTGCCGTCGCCAGCGCGCGAGTAAGGAGGAGTAGATCCCTTCGCGCCGCAACAAGGCTCCGATCTCCCCTGCTTCCCGGCACGCATCCGCCTCTTCCAAAATACGCACCTTCTCCGCCGCACTAAAGCGACGCCGCGTTGCTTTTGGACGCACCTCGGGGTCCGGCACCTCTTTGAACGGCTTTCCATTAAGGGGGGAACGACTTTGGCTCTGCTTTTTCATGGCTCTTTGCTCCTGTGCCCTGCTCTCTAATTATAGGGCTGGAGTTGTCTCACTACATATTGGCACAAAGGGGAAGAGTTAAAACCTATCTTGGGTTGCGAGAAAAGCGAGATCAAGGTTGTAGTGGGTCACAATTCCCAGACGTTCAAGCCAATGCTGAGGCCAGTGACCGACCAGGAATGGGAAGAAATCCAGCAAGATTGCAAGGTGGCGTTGATGCGGTACGGCAACGAGGGAGACAAAGGAACGCTCGATACGATCAAAGACTATGTTGGGGGCGCGACTGAGGGCATCAGCGCCTGGGGGCAGAAGACCTTCAGCACGGCACCCGATGGAGCAGCGACACGGCAGAGTCAGACCACCTCGGGCATGGGCTATGCCATGACAGGCACCCGGATGCCTGGAACGTTGGATTCTGTTGCAGGGTCGGCCCAGCAGTATCTGGGAATGGGAGGTGATATCGCAGACAATCTCACCTCTCTGGACCCAACAGGCATAACGTCTACGGTCACCATGACCATGAATGCTGGCAAAGGCATCGCAGCCAATATTTCACATGGAAACTTGCAACACCTGGCAGAGACCAAAGGTGAGAATTGGTGTAGTCCGGCGTTGGGCACGATGATGCCCCAATTGATGGAATGGAAGCAAAAGAAGGCGAGACGCTCAGGCCAGGCAGCAGCCTCGGGAGCCCTGGCGCTTGGTGGGCTAGCATTCGGGGGCACGGATCTAGGGATCACGTCAGGCGTAGGAGTTCTGGGACTGGGTGCGCTCTACACAGAGAAGGCTTACAAATGGGTAAAGCATGGCGTAGAGGATGATGAGACCCCGGAGGATAAAAGAAAGAGATTTGCCTTTGAGATCGTCCGAGAAGCACGATCTAAGGACCCCCGGATAAGAGCAGAAGCAACTATCATTATTCAGGCGCTTGGCCTTTCCAAGGATAAATTGCTCGATAAGGATGGAGAACCGTTGCCCGGTGCCGAAGCCCTTCTGCTCGCTGAGATGGCAAGCTGGTAGCGCACCGACTCAACCTCCTTCGAGCCGCAGAAAATGCACTCGCCCCGATGC
>JACDCK010000127.1 GCA_013817595.1 Pyrinomonadaceae bacterium
AATGCTAGAGGTGATTCTGAAGAGTTTGGTTTGACTGCTGGGGTCGATCAGCGCTCGGACTCGACGACCTCGTCACTCTTAGCGAAGGGCCGTTCTGGACTTTGTTTGGTGGCAGAAGAGTCGACATAGAGACCGTGGGAGATCGGGCGCGATTCCGAGACCAAACTCGGTTGCCGTGATCCGCACCCCATAGAATTGGGTCGGTGTGCTTCCTGATTTCAGATACAGGCTGGCCAGATCGTCGACGATGGCAGACATTTGTTGCGTTTATCATCATGTCCATATCGTTGTTCTTGATAATTAGATGAGCGATGGTCGCATAGGAGTCGAGCATCGCCCCACGCAATTGCGTCTGACCGTGCACGGCCAACCCGTCTTCAAACTCTTGAACTTCCGCCCCCATCGCCCGGAGGTTCTTCACCGTGACGTCAATGCGGTCACTCTCCTTGCGCCTTAGCTCGGCCGCATCGCGACTCACAATCCCTCCCGGCATCTGCGTTCCCACCACGGCGAGGAGGGGCAATCATCAATCAATTGGGCGATCAAATTACCACGCACGAGGGTCGAATCCACCGAGACGGCGGCTCGACGCTGAGCTTCCCTTTCACCCGAAGGCGACCGATGGGCTCGAAAAGTTGAACACGCCCTTATCGAATCCCGATTGCCAGTGAGGCTCTTACAATCGGAATGTGAGTATGTCGCCCCTAAATTGAGCTTTGGTAAGGAAACAAGATGTTCAGCAGTCTGGGAAACTAATGCACCGCGGCGTATTATACGTCTTATACGTCCAAATCGACGTTTTTCAAGACGGCCGGCCGTTAAGGCCTTTAAGGCCGTTCAATTAGATACGGCGGCTAGTATGTTCAGGAAAGGAGACGCATCATGCAGAGTAAGGTTACCGAAATCGCTCCCGATGTTTTTCGAATTTCGACGTTTCATCCGGAGTACGGTATCCAGTTAAACCAGTTTCTCGTCAGAGATGACGAGCCGTTCATAATGCACACAGGGTTTAAGAAGATGTTCCCCATCACGCTCGAAGGCATATCCTCGGTCATCGACCCGTCGAGGTTGCGCTGGATCGGGTTCAGCCACTTCGAGTCTGACGAGTGCGGTGCCCTGAACGAGTGGCTCAAGGTCGCTCCGCACGCAGAGGCCGTTTGTAGTTTCGTCGGCACGGTGGTGATGGTGAATGACTTCGCTGATAGGCCGGCGCACGCCCTCAGCGACGGCGAGGTCCTCGAAATCGGGCGTCACCGCCTGCGGTTCTTATCGACGCCACACGTCCCGCACTGCTGGGACGCAGGTCTCTTCTTCGAGGAAGAAGACCGCACGCTGTTATGCTCCGACCTCTTCTTCCACCCCGGAGATCCCGAGCCGCTTACCGAGTCAGACGTCGTGGGGCGTGCAAGGGCAGCAATCATCGAGAACCTTTCGAGTCCGATGGCGAAAGACATGCCCTACACATCCTACACAGACAACACTCTGCGCAGGCTCGCTGCTTTGGAGCCACGAACGCTTGCGCTGATGCACGGGACCTCTTTCCGGGGCGACGGTCGCGAGGCGATTCTTGAGCTTGCGACAGTAATCAAGGAGATACTGGGTAAGCCTGAGGAGAGCCGCTGATGCTGGCGGGAAGGTGCTCATGTGCAGCGCGGTGAACAACTCATTGAAGCCGGCCGCCAGATAGCAGGCTTCTCATGCTTGTGCGGTGCGTCTCAGGTTGTGTGCCTCTTGCTGGCGGCGGCTGAATTAGGGCGTTAGGTGTGCTGCTGCGCGATACTTCGTTCGGGTTAATTAGACAAAGAAAAGGAGACGACGACATGAGTTCGGAATGGGTGACAAGGTCTATTGCGAGGACTGCAAGAAAGGAGAAGAAGCCATGAGCCTTGAATTCGTTTCGGCTGAACCGCAACACGTGGATGCGATAGGACGAATTTGTTTCGAAGCCTTTAAGGAGGTTCAAGAGGGGCACGGTTTTTCGCCAGATTTTCCCTCTATCGAACTCGCCAGACAAGTTCTCGGTATGATGGTGCAGCGGGACGACTTTTATGGCGTGGTTGCCCTCCGCGACGGTCAGCCGGTCGGCTCCAACTTTCTGTCACTGATGGATCTAGTGGCCGGAGTCGGGCCAATCACGATAGATAGCTCGTGTCAGGGTGAGGGTGTCGGTCGGGCTTTAATGCAAGACGTGATCGATTACGCACGGCGCAACAACATTGAACAGGTAAGGTTATTACAAGATTCGTTTAACGTGGCCTCGCTTTCTCTGTACGCCTCATTGGGATTCGATGTGAAGGAAGCTGTCGTCTTTATGCAAGCTACAGCTGTAGCGGAAGCTGATCCACACGTACGTATAGTAGCCGAAGCCGATCTGCCCGCTATTGAAGAACTTTCCAAACGCATTTACAAAAATAGCCGCTGCAATGAAGTCGCGGCTGCCGCTCCCTATGGTTTTGTCGCATTCCTTCGGGAACAGCAAGGGCGCATCACGGGTTATCTGATACCGGGCATCTTTGGGCACGGCATCGCCGAGACAGAAGATGATGCCCTAGCTCTGATCAGCGAAGCGGCGCGCCGCGTCGCGCCTCCATTCGCCCGCTTTTTCTGCCCCTTGTCGCAGGCCAGTTTCTTTCGCCGAGCGATCAAGGCAGGTTGCCGAACAATCAAGGTGATGAACTACATGACCCTGGGGCCGTACGAGCCGCCCGATAAGGTCTGGATGCCTTCGGTATTATGCTGAAAATTGGAAGTCTGAAAGCATCAGTGAAGATAGTAGAAAAAGAAAAATTCGCTGATACGTTAGGGCCAGAGACGAACTTGCCCTCATCAAAAAAGACGGATATTAGCGGTTATCGCACCTGAGGTGTGTGGGCGCGGTATTACTATTGACTTGCCCTGAAATTTAGCATAAATGCACCATGCGTTCCTAAACACATCTGTTAAGTAAGGAGACAAAGCTATGAGGAAATTTCAATTTAGCCTTTTGATTCTCGCCCTGGCAGCCATGTCACTAGGCTTTGCGCAAGCCGTTCAAAAGGGGAAGGATAAATCCGCCTCTACCGGCAATCAGGCGGCCCATGTGTTTGTTACTCCCGATCAGGTCAAGTGGGGACCTGCTCCGCCCTCGCTCCCCTCCGGCTCTCAACTGGCAGTCTTGGAAGGTGACCCGTCGAAAGCCGGTGCGCCGTTCGCCATCCGGGCGAAGTTACCGGACGGCTACCGAGTCCCGCCGCACTGGCATCCAACTGATGAGCGGATTGTCGTCCTGCAAGGCACACTGGGGATGGGCGTCGGGGAGAAATTCGATCCGGCGGCGGGACACGAGTTGCCGGTCGGGTCATACGCGTTAATGCCTAAAGAGATGCGACACTTCGTTTGGGCAATTGGCGAGACGGTGATTCAAGTGTCGGGCACGGGGCCGTTTGAGGTTAACTACGTGAATGCTGCGGATGACCCACGCAAAGCGGCGAGTAAGTGATAGCGCAGTGCAGCAGGCGGCCGGCCCGAGCCAGCGTTGAAGCAAATTACTGGCAACCATCATCCGCGGCCGCCTAACGAACTCATTCAACCGGACTCGCAATCAGCGCCGCTCTTATCTTTCACATTGATAGCTCGTCGGTTAATTCCAGCGTTAGGCCGCACGGGGCCGCTGACTGGGTTGCCGAGCCGACGTACTACAGGTTTATGGAAGAGCCACGGGATGCTGCCGCTGTGCGCGTGTTTCCTCCAGGGGTGCCGCTGCTCACAATCCTGCTTGGGATAGGCCTCAACCACCTGTGGCCACTCGAGTTGGGATTTGCGCTGGGTGCTCCGGCGCGCTACTGGGTGGGGGGCGCGATCGTCGTCGGTGCGCTTCTTGGGCTGGGTTTCTACTCCGTTACTCTCGTCCGTCGCACCGGACAGAGCGAAAATCCGTGGAAGCCGACGACGGAGATCGTGAACCGAGGGCCGTTCAGGTTCACGCGGAATCCGATGTACCTGCAAATGGTGCTGGGGTGCATCGGCTTTGCGATCATCCTTACCAACATGTGGATCCTGTTGCTCACCCCGGTGTGCGCATGGGTACTTCACAGGTTCGCGATCTTGCCCGAGGAGGCGTACCTGGAGCGCAAGTTTGGCGAGAAGTATCTGTCGTACAAACGCCAAGTTCGTCGCTGGCTTTAAGGCGTGAGTTCATGGCTGAGCATCGTCCGGCGCGGCCTAATCTCTTCATGATTCTTCCTTGCGTTGGAGGTTGAATGCCATTCGCGGCGCGCCGGTTAATTCCAGCGTTATATCGCTCCCTATCGTGTGAGAGTTGTAGCTATGAGCGCACCTGATGTAGTCATGGAACAGCCGTTTAATTTCTTCCCAGCGTTCGCGCGTCACCTTGGCTTTACTCCTCACATTAGCGAGAGCCTCTCATCCAAATTCGCGCCGGTAACCTTCCCAACGCGTCTTCATCTCGGCCATGAATTGAGTGAAAGCCGGATCTCTTCTGATCGGATCGAGAAATGAGTCACGCCCAAACAGCGGGTAGCATGGGAACCCCTCATTAACTGTTTTGCGCAGCCACTTCAAGGCTTCCTCGCTTTTGCCATCCAGCGCGTAGATGCGCGCGAGGTCATAGGTATAGTGATGGGAGGTCTTGTTTCTTGGAATTTTCTCGATGATTCGGGGAACTTCCGCCTGAGCTTCCCTGTGCTTACCCTGTAAAGCCAGTAATAAGCCTCTCTCAACGCGCTCCCACGACCCGTCCGGATTCTTGACATACGCCTGCTCGATGAGCGGCGCGGCCTCCTTCAGCATCCTCTTTTCCAGATAGTATCTAATGTTCGGCACGCCATTGAATAACCTCTGATTCAATGCCATCCACGCTGCCGGCCACGATCCTCTGCCCAACAAAGATTAAATGGTGCGTCAAGCCAGACACTTGTGCCGCTTGCCGAAGCGATTAGATTGCGATTTCCGGGCAGGGTCCAGGCACCGCCCCCGAGTGCGATAACTCCCGCCGCATTATTTTGAGCACGTCGCGAAGCACCCGGGTTCGATCTCACGGAACGCGGGTTCGCCGTCTTCCTCTAATCTGCTCTGCTAAGCGTTCTTCTTGAGTGAAGCCGCTGAAACCTGCGAACTTAACTTATTCTCTGTTCGTAACATTTCAGTGAGGCGGAAAGCAACGAGTCTCACTTTTCTGCGAGGTCTTAATGTATTGTCCGAAGTGTAGCCAGCAACAAGTTTCCGATGAAGTGCGCTTCTGCTCGCGCTGCGGTTTTTCACTCAGCGCCGTGAGGGAGTTGATCGCCGGCAGCGGCGCACCCGTAGAGCGTGGAGTGGAAGTGCAGGCGGGGCAACTTTCTCGTAGTCAGAGAGGTGTGCGCAAAGGTGCGTGGATGATGCTGGCGAGCCTGGCGTTAACGCCTGTTGTAGGCTTGGTTTCAGCCATAAATGACGTTTTTGTTATTCTTCTGCTCCTGCCCGTCCTCTGTTTTGTCGTTGGCTTTGCGCGCGTGCTTTATGGCGTCTTCATAGCAGAGAAGAGAGCACCGCTGGTAAAAGGAGCTGCCTCACAACCGCAGGTCGTCCCCATAATGCCTGGACAATTAGGCACCGCCGCGCGCAGCCCCGAACTGTCCCCGCCACGGGTCGCGCCCACCGAGAGTTTCACTGCGCAGAGGATGAAGACCGGGGAGATGGTTCAGCCGCCGAGCGTGATTGAGGGCACTACGAGATTGCTTGACGAGGAAGCCGGCGGGCACCGCGAGAAGCGGGCAAGATAACTGGGTGATCATAGAATCATTCAACTGAGAGGCCTAAACAAGCGGTTGAAGCGGGACGCGCAATTCACGTGCTTCCTAAAGATAAGGCGCTCAGCGCGCCGCTTAACTGCAGCGTTGGGCGCAAGCAACTCGCCTAACTCAGAGTTCATGACAACTGGTTAATCTCTGTAATTATTCCCGCTTATAATGAGGAAATCTATTTGGGCGAGACGCTAAAGAGTATTCAGCGAGCAAAGGAGTTCTTGCTAAAAAAAGATGCCGTACCGACGGAAATAATCGTTGTCGACAATGACAGCACAGATTCTACATCTGACCTCGCCCGATCTTGCGGCGCTAGCGTCGTCGAAGAGCCGAAACGCAATATTGCGAGAGTTCGTAACGCCGGGGCGAATTCCGCAAAAGGTGACGTTCTGGTGTTCATTGATGCTGACACAATCGTGCCTGACCAGCTTTTGTGGCGCATCAACCAAGCTATGGCAAGCCCATCTTGTTTTGGCGGGGCAGTGGATACCGTTTACCGACCTGCTAAAACCCTGGTGAAGATTTATCTTCAGTGGTGGCGGATTCTGGGGAAGTTGGCAGGAATGGCCCAGGGGGCGACACAATTTTTTCGAAGAGACGTTTACGCTTCCCTACTTGGTTATGATGAATCCCTCTACATGGGTGAGGACGTTGATTTCCACTGGCGCCTGAAGCAGTTTGCGAAGCAGCAAAACGCCGGCGTTTGTTTCATAGAAGACATACAGGTTGTTCCCTCGGCCCGACGTTTTGATCAATGGTCGTTCTGGCGCACGTTGATCTGGACCAATCCCTTTTTTGTTTTGGCATTTCGACGTAAGGGAAGGGCTTGGCGAGGCTGGTACAGGGTTATTCCTCGATGACCTCGCGTGCAAAGTTCCTGAGTTGAGGGTTACTACTACGCCGCGCCCAACGATGCGCTTGCAGCCGACGCCTCGATAGCATGCCCTTCAAGCTGCATCCTCGCGTCGAAGATTGAAAGCCTACGCTCCAGCGCGGCTGGAGCGCGGCGTTCGGCGGCTTTGTTCAAATCGAGCTGCGGCAATCAGAAAACTGACGTGATATAAATGGGCATTTCGGGCTTGAACTTTCTCGAAATACATCAACTCGATTGAGAAAATGTAGGAGTTTTCGCGCTCAAGAAATTGCATTCGCTTATCATCCGTTTCGGGATCAGCGCGCTTGTCGCTCTCTTTCACCAGCCCTGCGTCTCTCTCTAATCGCAGTTCGGAACGCCAATCCAACAAGGGTATTGGTCAATTATGAAGCTGATTACCAGTGTTGCAATAAAGATGAAAAGCGCGGCGGCAATCAAGAGATTGATGGGATTTGCCGTCAAGCCGTTACCTGCCCGCACGTTTCGCACAACAGGTGCGAGGCTGACAATAAAGCCTAGCGGTAAGAGCAAAAGTGCGCCGATGGTAATAATCCTTCCGAAAGCACTCAGCCGTTGACTGTCCGGTTCCGTCGTTAATGTTTTAAAGAAACCGCTTAACGGCTCAATGTCAAAAATCTCTATCGAAAGCAGGATTGTCAAGGGCACTGCTAAAAGAAAGCCGATTATTGCTGACGATTTATTGTTTGAAATAATATTTTCGATAATTTCCCCTCTTTTGATTTCCGTTAAATTTTCTTTCACAATGCCTGCGGAAGTTTCGATAAACATCCAAAGCACGAAGCCGAACAATCCTCGCTCCGTCTGTTGTTTCCGTTCGTTGCAGAGGTCGTTGAAAGTTTGCTCCATGGACTCCCCGAGCCGCTCACTGAATGCTCGTGGATAGAGGCTGAGGAGTTTCTTGTAGAGTGTACGAACCGTTTCTTGGTCATACGCCATACGCAAAGGTTTCCGGTAAGAGTTTCCGTTTTCGCGCCAACGTGACGAGGTGTTTATAGCGCTCAAGTTCTGCCGCGAGCGCCTTTGTGCCAACGCCCGTAATCCGGTAATAAATCCGCCGCTCATCATCCATTTCGGGATCAACCCGCTTGTCGCTCTCTTTTACTAACCCCGCATCGAGCATTCGCTTGAGCGAGCCGTAAAGCGTTCCCGCACCCATGTTTACCTTTCCTTGCGAGTCCGCCTCGACCTGCTTCATGACACCATAGCCGTGTCGCTCTCCGCTTGAGAGCGCCAAGAGAATATGGAACACGGCTGGCGTAAGGGGTGGGTTGGGGCTTGTAGTAGTCATACGCCATACCATATCCGTAACGGATATAGTAGTCAAGAGGTAATCCACGGCGATATAGAATCGCTTTGACCATTTTGAAGAAGCCGCCAATACCTCCCATCATTGTGGAAATCCGACGCGCCGCAGCAAATCTTGAAAGCGCGGGTCCGAGCGCAAAGGGTCAAGACGCGGGTCAACTTTGAGATACATGACGACAAAGCCGTCGCGGTTCTCGTAAGCCTTGTTCAGTTCGGCAAATGCTTTGTCTTTCTCGCCAAGTGCCGCGTAGAAATGTGCCTTGAGGTACGGCGACAAATCAGGGCGTTCTACCATTGCTCGCACAAATCCTTGCCAGCCACCTTTGGCAAAACTCTCTCGCACCAACGCCGCATTTCGGTGTTCGCCGATTAGCTCTTGATATTTGGCATATTCTTCGACGCTCTCGGTGTAGTTACCTTTCGCCTGATAAACCCGAGCGAGGTGGTTGTGCGTCCCCGGGAAATTGGCATCCAATTCCAGAGTCTTTTTCAGTTGCGCGATACTCTCATCATATTTTCGGGCGTGGAACAGGGCATGGCCGTAAAACCAGTTGATGGGGAGCGCGAGCGGGTCAATCTCCAGCGCGCGGCGGATTTCGGCAAACGCTTCTTCGTGTCTGCCTTGTGCACTAAGCAGTCTGCTGTAAAAGTGATGCGCCGTCGCGTAGTTCGGGTTGAGTTCAATCGCCCGCTTTGACTCGCGTTCAGCCCCGGCAAAGTCGTAATCGTACAGTAATAGAATGAGTC
>JACDCK010000345.1 GCA_013817595.1 Pyrinomonadaceae bacterium
ATGTCGCAGTGGGTTCACTGGGCGCCCGAGTGAGTATCGATTTACGAGGAGACCCCGATTCGATGGAAGTCACGCTCGAGGGCCGCGATGTAACCGAGGCGATCCGCAGAGAAGAAATCACGCATTTGTCATCAATTATCTCTGCGATACCGGAAGTACGCCGGGCGATGGTCGAGCGTCAAAGAGAAATGGGTAAGCGGGGTGCGGTGCTGAATGGGCGAGACATTGGCACGGTGGTTTTTCCTGATGCGGACATAAAGTTCTTCCTGACCGCGGTCCCTGAGGAGCGTGCGAAGCGCCGTTTCGTCGAGGAGCATGCTCATGATAGCAGCGTCAGTTTTGATGAGACCTTTGCCGATATGTCCGAACGTGATCGACGCGACGCGACCCGGGCCGATTCGCCACTCGCGACCGCCGAAGATGCAATCGTTCTTGATTCGTCGGGATTGTCCATCAATGAAGTGTTTGAACGGATGATGGTTGTTATACGACAGAGAATGGATCGGAGGAAGTCATGAAGGTTATCCAGTTTACGTTCAAGTCCGAGCCGGTCTGGATGCTTGTGTTCCCGCTCGCGTCTATGGTTTTAGGTTTGCTGGTCTTTCTCCTGGCGTTGCTGCTGCGTTGGCTCGGCTAAGCACTCGAGTTGTAGAGAATTACAAATCGGCAGTCGGCAATTGCCAATCGGAAATGACAACATGTTCACCGGCATCATTGAAGAACTTGGACGCGTGCGCTCGATCGACCGGCGCGGTGAAGACGCGCGCATCGTAATCAAGGCGCACACAGTCACCGAAGACGCGCAAGATGGCGATTCGATTGCAGTCAATGGCGTTTGCCTCACTGCGCTTAGTGTAAATAAAGATTCTTTTGCGGCCGATGTATCACGCGAGACCATGCAGCGCTCAACACTGGGAAGAGTGCTCCTGGGAGCGCCAGTCAATCTTGAGCGCGCAGTGACCCCGGCCACACGCCTGGGGGGCCACATTGTGCAGGGTCACGTTGATGCGCGCGGGACATTCCTGGGGGCGACAGACCACGGCGGCTCCTGGACTGTGCGCATCGCTTATCCCCGGGAGATCGGCCAGTACCTGGTTTTCAAAGGCTCGGTCGCAGTCGAGGGCGTCAGCCTCACGATTGCGGGTTTACGTGACGACTATTTCGAGATCGCCGTTATTCCAAAGACGTGGGAACTCACAAACTTCCCTCATCTCCGGTCCAACGATGAAGTGAACCTTGAGGCCGACGTCATCGCCAAGTACGTCGAGCGAATACTGGCCTACATGCCGCGCCCAAAATAACAGCCCGACGCAAGGGCTTTATCGGTGTTACGGAAGATTCCGCCAACAAACAGTAGGATCGGACAACCAATAGCTGTTTACTGATGATTCCATCGGTTTAGAATGCGCTCCAATCGGCGGGCGTTGATGCAGTTTGCGATGTACTCCCGCAATGGAGAATTTGATTGTGCACTATCTTGACAGTGAGGAGATGCTCAGTCATGGGTAGAGCTGTTTTGCAATCGGTCACAAAGGAATCTATGATGCGAGACATGGAAGCAGCCGCCAAGGCGCGCATAACGCGAAACCTGACCATCCATCACGGCGATGCTCGTAACCTTGACTGGATTCCCGACGAATCAATCCATCTCGTTGTGACCTCCCCACCATATTGGACACTCAAACGGTATCCTGAGAACAAAAACCAGCTCGGACACGTCGATGATTACGAGAGTTTTCACGATGAGTTAGATAAGGTTTGGTCGCATTGTTTTCGTGCGCTCGTACCTGGGGGACGCATAGTTTGCGTTGTGGGCGACGTCTGCCTATCTCGACGTAAGTTTGGGCGTCATGTAGTAATGCCGTTACATGCTGACATCTTAGTGAGGGCGCGGCGCCTAGGATTTGACAACTTGAACCCGATCATCTGGTACAAAATTTCCAACGCAAGCTACGAAATCGAAAACGGATCATCCTTTCTCGGAAAGCCCTACGAGCCAAACGCGATCATCAAAAACGACATCGAATTTATCTTAATGCTACGTAAGCCAGGGGGTTATAGACAGCCCACGATGGAACAACGTGATTCCTCACGCCTGAGCAAAGAGGAATACAACGAATGGTTCCAACAGATTTGGACCGTACCGGGAGAGTCAACGCGAGAGCATCCCGCGCCTTTTCCTGAGAAAGTAGCCTATCGCCTTGTTCGGATGTTTTCCTTTACTGGCGATACTGTGCTTGATCCGTTTATGGGAACAGGTACAACCCTATTAGCGGCTGCCCGCTGCGACCGCAACGCGATTGGCGTTGAACTAGAAAAGGGCTACATTCGCATTGCGCAGCGTAGGCTGGACAAGCAGGTACGCAGTCTTTTTAGAGACGATGCGCCGATAGAGGTTACCGACAAAAGCGATATTCATATTTCGCAGCAAGTCGCGCTATGAAGTTATCGTAATGCGCAGGGCTCGACGCGTCCGGGCTTCCTCCCCCTGTCACCAACGTGGCCGGATTGAGCCCGTCATAATTAACCACAATCACCGCCATGGCTTCTGGCGATTCGTTAGGATCATCTGGCGATTCTCGCAAGGGAATGTTCTC
>JACDCK010000346.1 GCA_013817595.1 Pyrinomonadaceae bacterium
AGTTAAACCCGTGCGGCAGAAAAAGAGTGCCGTTGTGATGAAAATCGTCGCCGATGAACCAGTCTGCGATAGGAGCCTGAGGTGAAGCAGCTTTCAAAGCCGGGTGCGCGTCAATGATCCCTGCTGAGACGTAGAACCCTGGATATGAAATACCCCACGTACCCACTCTGCCGTTGTTGTTTGGCACTTTCCTCACCAGCCAATCGATGGTGTCATACGTGTCAGTGCTTTCATCGACGTCCTGGGCGCCTGCCTTCTTCGGATTGTGGCATATTCACGTATTCGCCTTCCGACATCAGCCGTCCACGCACGTCCTGATAGACAAATATGAAGCGCTCATTCTGAAACAGCGACGAAGGGCCGAGAGCGGTCTTGTAGAGATCCGGCCCATAAGGAGCAACGCTGTAGGGTGTGCGATTAAGCATGATCGGATACTTCTTTGACGTGTCTTTCGGAACGTATATGGACGTGAAGAGCTTCACTCCATCTCGCATGGTGATCATTTGCTCGCTCTTCAGGTAGTTGGCCTTAACTTCGGCGTCGTCTTGGGCATGGACCGCTCCCGTCCAAAAAGCAGCAACCAGAACAAGACAAAAAACTCGAGTTCTCATGAATCCGGATGAGTTCATCCAAGACTTCCTTTAGTTGCAGAGTTCTTTGGGTGAGGTGCCGGAAGGGATCATTGCGCTACAACGATTCAATAATCAGTTCGCGTCCGAAAGTGAAGTTGGGACGCTTGCGACCCTTCATGTATTTCGCCGCCGTCTGAGAAAGCGCAGTTATCAGAATGGGCAACGCGATGGTGGCATCGCAATTCACATAAGCGGTATGCGCACCGCGCGCCAGCTTGCCGTAGATTAACCCTTCATCAAATGAAACGGCGTTGGATCTACCACCCGGATGCGGAGTGTCGGTAGTGATCTGAACCGCGTACTTGTGCCCGTGATGGTGATCTTTGGAGATGAAAGAGGAGACCTCAGTTTGTTGAATGAAGCTTTTGGGTGTGCCACCACCGAGATTGATAACTCCAGTAACCCTCGCGTGTCCGGTAATGTTCATCATATCGAGCACGTCCTGCACGATGTCGAACATGAAGTTGTTCTTCTTCTCAAAACGTGCTGCGGCAATACCCACCGCAATTCCGCTATCCGCCATGGCCGGGCAGAAAATCGGGACCCGGGCTTTGTAGGCGGAAGTGAGAACGCCGTCCTCCGACGCAATCTCCGCCAGTTCGCGACCAATCAAGTGCAGATACTCGCGGGTTGAATAGGGGCGTGATTGGTCTAGTTGATTTGTAAAACCACCCACCCACTCATTAGCTTCCCGATACTCTTCGTCGCTGGCGAGCAAATCCCACATCCGGCTTATCTGGGCCGAGTCTAGTTCGGCGTCGGTCATGGTGGGATGGGCTTGAAAGTGGTAACGACCCAGGGTCTCATGTAGATCATGAAAGAGAAGCGAGCCGGAAAGCACCAGCACATCAACAAACCGATTCTTGATCACGTAAGCGAGAAGACGACGCATTCCGGCGGGAATAAGGGCTCCGGACCCGGCAACCATGATCGTCGTATTGTCACCAAGCATATCGAGCCAGATGCGGTGAGCTTCAGCAAGTTGGCGGCCGCCAAAGCCGGTGCCTTCCATTTTTTCCAACAGGCCCGCAACAGAGCGATCTCGGTCCACCTGAACCGGACGCGTGGGTGTAATGAGATACTTCGATGCTTTTGGCTTTCGCTGCGTGACCATAAGGTTGTCAACCTCTCAAGAGTAGACTTTTAGGTATTGATTACTGGATAGGTATTTATAAGAAGCAGTAACGCGTCGGGAACTCTTAAAAATCGGTTCTGCGACGTGCGCGAGGCGCACCATTTACGGAAAGATATGTATATGCGTCATAGCGCGACTCATAGAATTCGGCTAATTCCGCGCCTTCCGCTTCGCTTAGTTCGCCATCCTTGACGCGTTGGTTAATCAAACGGCGGAACCCGTCGTGAAGCAGACTGCGTTCGTAACGCGCGCGCTCGGTCGCCTCGCCCACGGTGGTGCCGCGAATTACTTTCTTGATCAGGTAACCGTCTTCATCTATGTAGATATGTGCTTCATGCGGGGCGCCGAAGAGATTGTGATTATTTCCCATCACCTCCTGATAGGCGCCAACCAAAAGGAACGCTAGGTAATAAGTTTCACCGGGAACGAGTGAATGAAGTTCGAGCACTTGCTTCACGTCGTGCAAATCCACGAACTTGCTGACGACGCCGTCGGAGTCGCAGGTAATATCACAGAGAGTTGTGTATTCAGTCGGTGGCTTGTTTAGCCAGTGGATCGGTACGATGGGAAAGAGTTGATCCAGCGCCCAGTGGTCCGGCACGGAGCGAAACACGGAGAAGTTTGTCAGATACTTTGCGCACAATAGTCGACGGAGATCGTCAAACTCTTCCGAGACATACTTAGCTTGTTGGGCATACTTGTCTGCCCGTTCACAGACGTCCCAGAACAGCACCTCGCCTTTGGCGCGATCTTCAAGAGATACCAGTCCCAGATTGAAGAGAGTAAACAGCTCCTCACGATGCTCGAGCGCGTCGTGGTAGTA
>JACDCK010000347.1 GCA_013817595.1 Pyrinomonadaceae bacterium
CGTGCGGAAGAACAGGTCGATTGTCACCCGCCGGCCAAGCGCCTGCTGGGGCGGGACGAGATGCAGTGTGTTGTTCTCGAACGTCAACTGATGGTTTGGTGGAATCACATAGACGTGATTTGGCTTCACCTTCACTGGTTCGCTTACCTGCATTACCGGCATCGAAGTCTTCTGCTGCAGCACGCTCGCCAGTTGACTCTCGGAATCCGGGGAAAGATGCATCACCACCACGAACGCCAATCCGCTGTCCGGCTTCATTTCGCTGAAGAACTGCTGGAGCGGTGCAATGCCGCCGGCCGATGCGCCGAGCCCAACTACCGCGGAGGGCTCACTTGGGTCCCGCCGCTTCCGTGCGCCATCCCGCGCATTGTCGTTCGTCTCGTCGGTGGCGGCAGGATCAAGTGCTGCGGGGAAATTGTTTTCCGGCATGACGTCTCTGAAATCGGGCATATGAAATGGGACGTGGTCCCATGAATGATGCAACCTTCTAAAGGACAACGTAACCGAAGATGCTTCTGGACCCCCCTGACTCACCCGGGAGCTTCGTCCAGCGGCACCCCGCCGGTCTCCGTTCGTCCGTGGCGTAGAAACCGCACCGGAATCGCTATTACATGCGGCCCGTTCGCCGGGTGGCCGTATCAGGAGCGGACTACCGGGGACGGCCTCGGAAATAAATCCCGGAGCACCGCCAAACATCGCGTATACTCGCCTAGAATAGCGAAGCTAGTTTGATCGTACATTTCTCCGCACATCGTCATTTAGTTTGCACCCGTAGTTGCGAATGTACCGCACTCCAACCGAACTCAGCCAGATGCCCTATTCGCCCGCCCTGTTCACGTGCGGAAACGGAGCTGTAGGTCTCGCTGCATCGAGGAACGGGCAGAGTTTATCCCAGCCGTCTCCACCCGAGATGTTCATTACGAGCAGCCGATGAGGCGGTATCTTAGCGAGAACTTGCTCGTTGTGCTCTCGAAATTTTTTCTTGAAAAGGTATTCATGTGCCCGGGATGAACCGTAGACGCAGTTCCGTAGGGTTATCCGAAAACGTATCATGTCACGCGGCGGATCTCGTCGCAGTCGGTTGTAATACTTTCGCGCGCGAGCGCGGAGAGCACGCGTTCCCGTCGGGGGCATAGGGAGACTTACGTTGAAATGCTGCCGTATGCTTAGCCACCAATCCTCGATGTCACGGATCGTGAGGACACACTTGCAATTCGGATAAGCAGCAATTATCTCGGAATAGAAATATGCTGTAGGCAAGTCAAGGACTGCATCCACATCATCGTATCTGCGGAAGTCGGGACGTGCGTTCGAGCCGTCAAGAACATCATTCAGACGAATTGTATCGTGGTGAATACTAGTGAAGCCTAGCATCTGGAGCGCCGAGTGAAGGGACGAGGTGCCCGTCCTGCTAAAGCCAACGCCGAGAATTTTCATTCCACAAGCAAAATTGGTCGCCTGTCAGTTAAAGCCCAAGCGGCGCCCGCTGTCGCCCAGTGAGAAATGGCGACAGGCACTCGAATCTGATGCCAGCAAACAACCGTTCAAGGCGGCCGGCTTCATTACTCAATGACGTGGAGCTTCCGACGTTGCTCCGGCTGCCTGGGGGAACGCATTGCATAGCTCGGTGAGGCATCGCTGATACATGGTAGTCGCTTCATCGAGCACAGGGTCGGAGATTTTGATTTCAGCATGCTTTGGTCGGCGGCGTTCAATCTTACCCTCGAGGATAAACGATGAAGGATCACCGTAACGGCGAGTTCCAGTCAGGTTGAACATCGAATAGTGTTCATCGAGCGGTGTCCGGAGCTGAAGAAATGTTGCCAGCTGGCGGAACACGGTCTCTGTCTTAGAAATCAAATCCTCTGCGCGGATAACAAAGCCACTCTTGCCGTTCCGGCGAAGACGGCCTCCCATCTCGATCAGCATCTTCAGGCGCTCGGCATAGTGCTGGAGTGCTTCTTTTTCCGTGTGTGGTTGACGATTTTTCTGAGGCATGCTGACCACGCTTCGTAATGTGGAGAGAGGCTCTCGGACCATGAAGATAACCGACACATCGTTGCGCCGCAGTATTGCCTCTGAGATGTAAAATTTATTGTGTAATATCTTGTCGAGGACGTATGTGCAATCCTTCTTATAATTGCCGTGGTGGCAAGTTGCAAAACGAAGTCCCAGCAGGTCGCGTGTCGTGCGATACGGCCGGCCAGTCTCAGTATACCCAGAGATTTCAGGGTGAGACCCGAGAATGTGGCTCAGCAATGTAGTGTAGCCTCGCATATGGCTGAGAACGAAGATATGTCGGCGGCCGCGGAGCACGGACGGATTCTGCCAAAGAAGCCTCGCCGCGGTTAGAATTTTGCCCGTCCCCTTCAAGCGTTTGCTTTGGGTTCGCGGCGGGCGTAGACCTCGGTCCGCTGTAAAAGTCGTAAAGCAGTTCGGGGTGCAGAAAAGGGCAAAACGGGAGTCAGGTATTTACGGAAATTAGCAATTGTTGGCGCATTCAAAGGTACTCACCGTGGCATCCGCGATGACACAAAAGTCGAGCGCCCGAGGTCTCGTGCGTCTGTTGACCGTAATGTAAACGCGGTC
>JACDCK010000348.1 GCA_013817595.1 Pyrinomonadaceae bacterium
GTCTGGCAACTGACTTTTTCCACGATCGCGCTTATCCCACCTATCTCTACTACAACCCATATGACACTACAAAGGAGGTTCAGATCAACGTCGGCCCAAAGTCCCGGGATCTCTTCGACGCCGCAAGTGATAGGTTCCTGAAGAAGAACGTAAAGGGCCTATCGAGCTTCCCGCTTGCTGCCAACACGGCAGCCGTCGTCGTTGTGGCCCCAACCGGAGGAACAATTACTCACAAAGGTAACAAGAGGCTCATCAACGGCGTGGTAGTAGATTACGTAAACTAGTTAGAAGCTGAGCTTCATGCCGAACTGGAACTGCCTCATCTGTGCGCCCCCGGCAAGGCTGAATACCTTGCCTGCTGTGGCTGGATTGCAATCCACACAGCTATCGGGAAGACCCAGGTTCACTTTGTTGAAGATGTTGAAGCCCTCCGCGCGGAATTCCACTCTCGTGGCTTCGGTTATTTTGAACTTCTTGAAGACAGACAGGTCGGTTTGGAAAAACGATGGCCCGCGCAGGCTGTTGCGGCCAACGTTTCCAAACTGCCCATCGGGTGCTTTAGCCCACGGAGCCCCTGGCCCGATACCGGCCGAGAACCAGCCGTCACGGCTCCTAGCATTGAGATTTGGATCCCCCACTCGATCAGGCCTGCAAGGCCCAGAGTTAACAGAGCAGTTTGTGCCAAACGATACTGTTGGCGTGAACGGTAGACCACTCATCCAGGTGGTATTAGAGTTGAGCTGCCAGCCGCCAAAGAGAAGATCAACGGCTCTGTGTGAGTTTCCAAAAAATCGCTTGCCGCGTCCGACTGGCAATTCCCACACTTCAGAAGACGAACACGTGCTTGCGGTCTTGATCGGCTGGGCCGCGGCCGAGTGAACGGTCATGGATGAAGTAATCGGCACTGTTGTCTCTGGCTGCTGACAGTGTGTAGTGCGACAGGATGTTGAGACCGGAAAAGCGTGTCTCAAACTTCGTCTGCAAGGCGTTGTAGCGGTTGTCTGCGTCGTTACCGTAATAAGCGATGTCCTGAGTCCAGCCGAAACGGCTAAAGAATGGCCTGCGCAGAGCGTTCGGTACTCCAAGGAGACTGATGGGTTGATTGACATTATAGTTCGGATCAAAGCCAGGAAAGACGTGAGTTCCCTTATTGCCCACATAAGCCGCCTCGATAAAAGTGTTATGTGCTAGCCGGTGTTGAACGGTCACATTCCAGGCGTCGAGTGTTGGCAGCCTCACCTTGAAAGGACGCGCGTTCGCGAATACGCCATCCGGCAGCGGCAGCCGACCATTTGCAGGTACAGCCGGGAAGACTGGAGGCGGTGGCCCTTGACTCAGATTAAATACGCTCTGGAAGGTGTCAGTATTAAGAAACTGGATCGAAAGCACCGGTAGGTTTTGAGTGACCGTGTGGCCGAAAAGTGAGCCGAACGTGCCGATGTCGAAGCTACGACCATAGCCCGCACGAATGACTGTCTTATCCCTCCATTGGTAGGTTATCCCAAGACGCGGCGCGAATGCCTTATAGGTGGGCTTCACATTGAAGTGCTTGTTAACCTCCCCGACTCCGCCGACGAAGAGTTCGCCCGTCTCGAGATTCAGCAGACTACCGTCTCCAGGTCTTTTGATATATTCAGGGAAGATCAACTCCCAGCGCAGACCGTAGTTGAGTGTTAATTTCCGGGTCGGGCGCCATGTATCCTGGCCGTAGAAGAACCAACGGCGCTGATATTCTTTGGCATCTGTGGTTGTGCTCACGGAACGGGCGAAGAGGCCCACATCGCCAAGCAGGAAGCTTGCCAGTCCCAACCCACCGCTGAAGGTGAAGTCAGGATTAACACGGCCAGTTCGAGGAGCAAAGAAGAGCAAGTTACCCGCACGGCGCGGCCCTGAGGCGACACGCAGGTTTTTGGCGAAACGAATGTCACCGCCTACCCTTCCAGGTGTGATCGCCGCGAATCATGGTCCAATTATTGACAAACTGATATTGCCGCTCGTCTTGATTGAGAGGACAATTGCAATTATTGATACCCAGACCGTACCCGAAGCGGAAGAAATCAACCCTGCTTAATATCAAGAAACTCGGCATGCCGGATGCGAAGAAGTCGTCAACGTTGAGGCCCGGTATACCGGCGTCCGCTGCGGGATGAGTGCCCAAGCCGCCGGGCAGCACCTTCACTCGGTAACGGAAGAAGCCGAAGCGGAAGTCTGTTACCGTCGCTTCGGTTAACGTATAGTCGAAGCCTGCCGCAATTGACTGATTGAGGGCATCCGACTTTCCGGCGAAGCCAATCTCATCAAAGGCTGGTCCGCCTGCCACCTCCCCAAATGCGCTTGGGCTTAACCGATTGAAGCGGGCAAAACTATAGCGACCGAACAAATGTAGATACTCGCTCCAGTAGTGGTCGTCACGAATATTGAACTGGTCGCTGTCGAACGCTTCGATGCCAGAGGCCGTGAAATTGAAGGCTGTACCGGGTAGACTCGGTAGCGGAATCAGCTTCAACAGGTTCAATACTTGCGGCGAGAGGCGATCTTGTGGGATACGATTGCCGGCGAACGGTGTGCGCCCCATGCCCGTTAAG
>JACDCK010000349.1 GCA_013817595.1 Pyrinomonadaceae bacterium
GTTTCTTCCCTGCCCACGCGGCCTTCCCCCAATCTCAGCGGGGTCGGCATCCACGACTTCACTTTCGAGGCCTGCTCAAGCTTCACTCGCGTTGCGGCCTGCCAGATTGCTCACTAGGTCTGTGACCGCCTGAAAAAGTATTTCCCAAACATAATGACACAATAATGTTTTCGGCCTATACTGACTCATGCGAGCCTATCGCCGTCTCCACGTCCGTTTGCCCAAGCGGCATCGAGACAAACTGGACGTTCTTTTCGGTGGCGGAATCCAGCCGGTGCGAGTCGTTCTCCGTGCTCTGGCTCTTTGCCAATTGCACCAGGGAAAGCAAGCATCCGAGGTGGCCGCCAATCTCCGGCTCAATCCAAAGACGATCCGTGAGATTGGCCGCCGCTATCAGGACTCGGGGTTGGATCGAGCGCTTTACGACAGCCAACGATCCGGTCCGGCAGCGCTATTGGACCCCAATCAGCGTCAACGGATCGTTGCCATGGTTTGCGCCGATCCCCCGGCGGGCTATGCGCGCTGGACGGTACGACTTGTGGCCGAGGAAGCGGTTAAACGCAAGCTGGTTCCCAGGGCAGGACGGGAGACCATCCGGATTTTGTTGCAAGACCACGACCTCCAGCCGTGGCGGGAAAAAAATGTGGTGTATCGCCGAACTCAATGACGAATACATTGAGAGGATGGAGGACGTGCTGGAGGTCTATGAAAGGCCTCTGTCCAGCAACGAGCCGGTTGTCTGCGTGGATGAGAAACCTGTAACTCTTCACGACGATGTCCGGGCACCGATTCCGATGAAGCCTGGCAGTGTGGCAAAGCGAGACAACGAATATAAACGTTGTGGAACTGCCAATGCATTCTGTGCCATCGAACCGAAAGCAGGACTGCACTTCACCAAGATCACCCCGACCCGATCGGCGCCGGAATTTGCGGACTTTATTGAATCCATCGCTAACCGCTATCCTGACGCGCAGACCATCCACCTGATCATGGACAACCTCAGCTCGCACACGCGGAAAGCACTGGTGGACCGCCTCGGCGAGGAGCATGGTCAGGCGCTGTGGAACCGGTTCACCGTACACTACACGCCGGTCCATGGGAGTTGGCTGAACCAGGCGGAACTCGAGATCGGCCTGTTTTCCAGGCAGTGCCTGGGAAAGCGCCGGTTCGGAAATATTCGGAAGCTTCGAGCAGAAGCTCGCGCCTGGAACCGGCGAACCAATCGAAAACGCGTCACCATTGACTGGACGTTCGATCGGAAGAAGGCGAGAAAGAAGTTCAAGTACAAGTACAAAACCGGGCGGTCAAAGACCTAGCTTAGCTTCTTACGTTCTGAAAGCCGAACAAAAGGAGTTCAACATTCTCAAGCAGCTTCCAGTAGCTGAATGATGCTCTGAATGGAACAGTCGGCTTTATGAAAAGCGGTTTCGAGTTTGCCTTTCGGGCGTAAAGCGGCATCGGGCTGGTGGTGAAAGAGGCTGTTGGCGAGGGGTCCGCAAAGCTTTTGGTGGAAGAGCACAAACATCAGCGCGACCCGGGTACCTTTCTCTGACAGTCTGTAGGCGTAACGTTTGCCATCGCGCACCAGCAGTCCGTGGGCTTTCAGTTTGCGGAGATCGTAGCGCAGTCGATTGAGTCCGTATTGGTCGGCGGTGATTCCCAAGGCAGTGATTACGGCGGCATGAATGTCTTTGGCACGCCATCCACCGACCGCCGTGCCGCCGTGCAGCAACACTTCCATGAGTCGGATCATGCGTGTGTCATGGATCTTGATGCCGGGGAACTTCGCGGTTCCGATGGTGATCGGCAGCGCCAGACGTTGCAGAAGCGGAAACTCGACGTGGACGTTGAGGCACTCGGCCTGCAAACCAGCGAAGCGATCCGTCACCTCAAGGAACTTCTGCCGCACAGCCTCCAGGTGATTCAAGCCTTTCTTCAGCCCAAAGTCGGTGAGGTTGTTCGAGCAAACCTCGTTGCGCAGAAACGTGGAAAACTTCTCCTATTGCTTGACGAAAGCGTTCTTCCAGTACGCGCGAAAGATATGGTGGCCGTGTTCGATCTGTTCCAGCGTCGTGTTCAGTTTCCCCTTCAGCTTCTTCGTGATCCTGCTGCCGAAGATCTCGGAGATCTTGTTGGCCGTCATGCGCCATAAGCCGATCTCGCAGGAACGTTCGAAGATTTTGTGGATCGGGAAGTGACGTTTGAAAATGAAGTTCCGGCAGTATTCGACCTGGTTGACCGCGTAGAACCGGCTCAGGTTCATCGCCGCCCGCTCTCGTTTGGAGAAGCTGGGACCGAGCCGCAACGTCCAGTAGTCGAGACGCTTTTGAATCACGCCCGAAGTGAAACGGTCGGCGGCAGCCTGCAGTGCGCTCACATTGGAGACTGACAGGAAGGCGTTGTCGTTCTTGCGGAACCGCACCTGCCCGCGGTTCAGTTCCCGCTCGATGAAGTTATGACCGTTCAGATAATACGTCGCCTGAAACGGAAAGAACGAGGCGACCCGCATCGACATCGGCCCCAGCACTTCGTCTTCAATGTAGAAGTAGTAGTGCGTGAAACGGCTCCTTTGCCGCCCCAG
>JACDCK010000128.1 GCA_013817595.1 Pyrinomonadaceae bacterium
AGAAGGACGCACAGAGTTTGCGGAGGTTCTACGGCTAAGCGATGTGCTCACACTGCACTGTCCCTTGACTCAGGAGACCAGGAACCTGATTGACGCTGAAGAGTTTCAAATGATGAAACGTGAGGCGATCCTGATTAACACCGCTCGCGGTGGTCTGGTAAGGGAAGAGGCTTTAGTCGAAGCATTACATGGTGGAGTAATCGCCGGCGCCGCCTTTGACGTACTCAGTGAAGAGCCGCCCCGACAGGGAAACATCCTGCTTGATCTAACTCTTCCAAATCTGATCGTCACACCTCATGTTGCCTGGGCCAGCAAGGAAGCGATGGAGACGCTTGCGGATCAACTTATCGACAACATCGAGGCTTTCATCCGCGGCGAGCCCACGAACCTGGTTGTCTAGCACTCAAACAAAAACGTGAAAAGAAAGTTCCCAGCTGTGTGCTGACTCTAAAAGTTCTTGTAACAAGAGCGGGTTCCTTGCTTTCGTTCCCGTAGCGACACAATGTTCATAGACTAGACCAGTAGTAGCCAAGAAATTCAAAGCTCTGAAGGTGTGACATATCGCTTGCGTCACACATCGGTAAGAACATTCCGCTCCTTTGGAGCTGGCGTTCTATCTTCGGGCCAAAGGTCTATAAACATCCCATCCCTACGGGACTCGCTTGTGACTTAACAAGTTCTTACTCACCGGCAACACCTAGCTAACAACTACTTGGCCGGTGTCTTGAAGCCAGGTTACCAACTGCGCGAGATACGCCTGCGGTCCAAGCGAAAAGAGCCGCAAAAAGCGGCTTCTACCGTACTAACCTCTAATCAGTTAAACCTTACAACTACGACGAGGCTGCTTCGCTGGCCCCGGGCACGAGCGTCTCATCGTGATGCTCGGTTGTGTAAAGGCGAAGGATGTCCTGTCCCTGACGGGATCTGGGATCGATGGTGCGAATGTGCTTGCGACCCTGCATCTCCCAAATTGCTGTTACCTGTCCATCCTTCTCGACTGCGTGATACGAAATGTCCTCCGCCGCCTCAGTTGGCGCCTGGTCTCCGCTGCCCTCCTCAAGCGCGGCGTCAGTTGGCGCAATTTCATTCTCTAACATTTAAACGCTAAAACTCCTCTCACTGACTGTTGGTGCTTGGTTTGATGAATTGTTGCACACGCGTTACTCGCAAGTCCAACGTCGGGGAAGTTGTCCTTCCGGGATCAACACTTGCAGACCAATGCAAGGGCACTGAGATTGTGTCAAAACTCCGCGATCCCAAAGGGCGCCTCAAGCCCCGCTAACTTGCAGGAAGAGGCAAGCGCTGCGCGCCCCCGCTCGGGTACAAACCCACTCAACTTTGACTAACAATTCAAGCTTAGGGAATTATCGTACGCCCTTTGGGTGAACACATGGTCCCATTCGCATGGAGGTCTAACGCTTGTCATGATCGCAGCGACCGGGCTACCTCAACCGCTCGCCCCGGAGAAACTACACCCCACCCCTGACGTTCCACCTCAATGCCTGAAACTCGTTCGGCCGTGTCTATTAGAATTCGTTTCACCTGCTGCGGCGTCAACTTGGGATTGGCTTCGAGCATGCAAGCAATCGTCGATGCGACGATAGGTGACGCGAATGATGTCCCATCAACGTACTTGTAGTATTGGTTAATCACGTTACCTTCGTGGAGTTTGATGGTAATCAGCTGTCTCAAGAGCGGCATTGGTAAGGACCTGGCTTCGTCCAGATCCTTGTCGACTCCCTTGTGAGCCTCAATGATCGAAGGCAACTTCTCATCGGCCGCAACGTCCAACTCAGAATAGAGTCGGGCCTCATCTGCGGTGGGCGTATGCGGCAGTATCGGGGCGGCAACCCAGATGCTCGGTGCAATTACTTCTGGTTTCTGCAGACCGTCAAACGTTGGTCCGTATGACGAGCGGTACATGCCGCGCTTTGCCCGATCGAGCGAATTCTGATCGTCGAGTCCGCCCACCGAAATCGCGGAAGGTGAACTCGCGGGTGGCAGCACCGGATGGCCCGGCGCCATTCCAGCGTTACCGACCGCACAGACCACAATCAAGCCCTCGCTAACTGCCCTCTCCACGGTCCGGCACAAGGGGCTGGCCAAGTAGGATTTCTCAAAATCTCCTCCTGCGGAAATGTTAACGATCTGAATATGGTACTCTTCACGGTGTTTGAGGACCCATTGCAAACCGCGGTCGATGTCGTCGTCAGGAATGTGTCCCGCCTTGCCAATCTTGACCAGCACTAAATTGGATTCGGGCGCGAGCCCGCGATAAAACCCGTCGGAGAGGTAGCCGTTTCCGGCCGCCACCACGGAGGTCATCATCCCGTGCCAGGTTAAATCATCAGTCGTCTGCAACGAAGTCGGATCATCAATTGAATCGAAAATGCTGTGGTACGCAAGGATTCGATTCACCGGCTGAGTTAAGTCCGGATGTGCATAGAAACCGGAGTCGAGGAAAGCAATGGTGACATCGCGACCAGTGAATCGCTCGTCAGCATTCATGCGCAGCGGCGTCGGCAACACAAAGCTGGTTTGCTCAAAGACCGCGGCGTGAGATTCAATCTGCCGCTTTGCCCGGTTGAACAACTCCACGCACTGAATACAAACTGCGGAGGACTTCACGCCCGGCAAATTAGCTTCGACAAGCGGTCGCAGATCTGGCTCCAGCAGGGAAAGATCTATAAGAGCGGCTCGGGGGGTGCGTCCACAAACGGGACAGATTCCTATTGGTGCTTCGGTGGTGAGGTGAGGTGTTGGTTCGCTGGTAATAATTGTTTCCGACATGTTCAGAATTGAAGTTTACCTGATTTTTCTGGAATCTTGCGAGCACCTTGAGAGATCAAGTCCCGCTAATTCGCAGGTCAGGAAGGGTGGCTTGCCCCCGCTCGAGCGCCAACGGCGCGACTGAGTACTTCAGCTTTCAACCTAAAGCGCCACCTCTCTGGCCTGCGTGCCTTCAATTAGAAGACTCTTCCCTTGCTAGTGAATGCCGGTTGAGATATTACCCAACAATCGCGCCGTTAGCGCTCGAGCGGGGGCAAGCCACCCTTCCTGACTTGCAAATTACCGTAGGCCGCTTTTGCGTTTTTTACACAGTCTCTGCCGCTCGCGGCACTGCCATTTGTGATTCGAGAAGCGCGCGTGTAAGGTATTCGCAAAACAAAACCACAACTGGAGGAGTGGGATTCCTTGGCTCAAGAACAGGTGAGCGTTGCTGATCTCTTTCGCTGGGCCCAGGCGCTCAGTCGCGAGAACCTGCGGTTGTCGTACAAGGATATTAAGGAGCGACTCGTTCAGGAATTCCAGGGAAAACCCTTTCCGCCGCTGTATAACCTGACGATTCCGGAACAGGACGCGCGGGCACCCGAAGAAGACTGGTCCGCCGGTCTGTCGTTGGTCAGACGAGGAATCCAGTTCCAGGATTGGGGCGAGATCGCCGATGGCATAGTACTTAGTCTCGAGCAAACCGAGAACTATGAACGTGAACGCGGTCCCGAAGGAACACGAGATAAATGGCACGATCGTTCACACGGAATTGCGGAAGCCGAAGCGAAGGCGATCGGTAAGTGGATGCCGGAGGAACTGATGAAGCTGGCGGAGCGACAGACGAAGAAATAGTCAGGAGCCAGGAGCCAGGAGTCAGGAGTCAGGAGTCGGGAGTCAGGAGTCAGGAGTCAGTTGTTAGAGAGATTGCAACAAAGACCTCAAGCGACTGAACACTAACTCCTAACTCCTGACTCCTAGCTCCTGACTCCTAACTCCTAACTTCTGACTTCTGACTTCTGACTTCTGACTCCTGACCACTGACCACTGACCACTGACCACTGACCACTGACCACTGACCACTGACAAATGAGTTTTCTAGGTAGCCTATTCAAAGATCCAAAATACCAGCCTGGCGATCCGCGCAAGCCTGAGGAGATAGCGGATCCTGACGTAATCATCAGTCCCAACACGGAACTTCCGAATCGCATTCCTCCCGGGCAAACACGGACGCGCAAGTGGCCCGTACTCGACGCTCACGGAACCCCGGATGTCGATCTGGCGTCATGGTCATTTGAGGTTGACGGGCTGGTTGAGCATCCTCAGAAATGGTCGCTGGACGAGTGTATGCAACTGCCCGCTGTCCGGGTGTTTGCCGACTTTCACTGCGTCACGCGCTGGTCGCGTCTCGACAATGTTTGGGGCGGCTTACCGACACGTGAAATCGCACGCATTGCCGGCGTTAGACCTGAAGCGAAGTTTGTGTTGGCCTCCGCTTACGACTCCGGCTGGACAACTAACATTCCCATCGAATTCTTTCTGAAACAGGATTCATTGCTGGCCTGGTTACACGATGGACAGCCAATCCCGCCGGAACACGGCGGACCGGTGCGGCTGATCGTGCCGCAACTCTATGCGTGGAAATCTGCGAAGTGGGTTAAGGGCGTGCGCTTCCTGGAACACGACCAACCAGGCTATTGGGAAGAGGGCGGCTACCACATGCGCGGCAGCCCCTGGACAGAGGGCGATGGTGAGCGGTTCAGGTGGTCTTAGTTTAGTCTGGAGTCTCGAGTCTGGAGTCAAAAAGTCTAGAGTTCTTTTTCTCTTCTTGACTCTAAACTCTCGACTCCGAGACTCCAGACTTTCTTACTCGTGAGCAAAGATAATTCTACCGCAGCACCCAAAGATGCCGCCGCCGTAATTCTCCTTCGACGCAACACCGATCCTCGTGACCCGGAAGTGTTCCTGGTACGCCGTAGCGAGAAGCTCGCCTTCCTTGGGGGCTTTAGTGCGTTTCCCGGTGGACAGCTTGATACTTCCGATGCAGGGGTTCAGGTCAGCAATTCCACTGATGCTGAGGCTGCTGCAGCAATCAGTTGCGCTGCGCGTGAGCTATTCGAAGAGCTGGGTGTATTAGTCGCGCGGGGTGCCGAGTCTCTAACAAAGGGCCAGCGAGTTTCGCTGCTCGACGATCTCGAGTCCGGGCGCATGTCATGGCCAGAGCTGTTACGACACTACAATCTCAGTCTTGATGCCTGTGATTTCACTTTTGTGGGCCGCTGGTTGACGCCGCCTTTCAGCGCCCGCAGGTTTGATACCTGGTTCTTTCTCGTCAACTGTCCTCAGAAGCAGGAACCAAGTGTCACCCCGGGCGAACTCTCCTCAGGAGAATGGATTGCGGCGGGCCGAGCTCATGAGCAGTGGCAGCGGTCCGAAATCCTGGCAGTGCCACCGACGCTCCACGCATTGAACACGATTGCCGATGGCCTCACACCTGATCTTGTCGAGCGCTTCCTGGCAATTCCACACGCCCATCGGGAGCCAGTTCGCCGCATCGAATTTCGTCCTAACTACATCTGCTTTCCCGTTCGCACCCCAACCAAACCGCCCGCGACTCACACCAACTGCTACTTGATTTACAATTCGCGGGAAATATTAGTGATTGATCCCGGGTCGCCCTATGGGGAAGAACAGCAGGCGCTCGCAGCCGCGGTGGATGATCTTGTACGCGCAGGACGATCAGTTCGCGAGATTATCTTGACCCACATGCACCCGGATCACGTGGGCGGTGTAAATTCACTTCGAGAACATCTCGGCGGCCGCGTCAAAGTTGCTGCGCATCGTTTCACTGCGGAGCCGTTAAGCGACACAGTCCGCGTAGATCGTCTGATCGAAGACGGAGACGTCATCGAACTAATGGGTTCGCCCCGAATTGCGCTGCAAGCAATGCACACTCCTGGACACGCGCGCGGCCATCTCTGTTTCTACGAAGCTGAAACGGGTACGCTGATTTCAGGAGACAACATTGTCGGCCTGGGCTCTGTCCTGATCGATCCGCCTGAGGGCAACATGCGGGACTACCTCGAGTCGTTGCGGCGGATGCGAACCCTGCCGAATCTACGTGTTATCTTCGGAGGCCACGGTCCGGCGATCGCAAATCCTTACACGAAGCTTGATGAATACATCTCGCACCGGCTTGAGCGCGAGCGGAAAATTCTGGAAGCTGTGGGGGATGGGGCAAAAACTGCTGAGGATATCGTTGCCCGCGTCTACACCGACGTCACTCCCAAAGCGCATACGATGGCCGAACGCGCTGTGCTTGCTCATCTTGAAAAACTCGAAGCCGATGGCCAGGTCTTCTATGAGCAGGAGGGTTGGCGTGCTCGATGAACTGAACTCGACGGTTAGCGTGCTACTGCTTCACCTTGGGCGGTACTCAGCACCTACGCTAATTTGGGTACCAATATACTTGACGCAGCCAAGGCCAAGCGGACGGGACTAGGTACGGCTTCGCCGCCTCCTTAGAAACTGCTCGACGTTGGGATCAACTGATAACCCAGGGCAAGTGCTTGTTTTTGAATACTATGGAGTCGGCGTTCTTGATACTTGTGTTCATAAGCCGCCTGACCAGTTTCAACGTAAGCCGAACCGTATTTGAGTAACGAGTAATAGAGGACGGCGAGCTTGCGTGCGGTGGCAGTGACGGCTTCAGCAGGGCCGACTCTGACTCTGATGCGGCGATAGAAGGCTCCGAGAGCGGTCTTGCTACGCGATAGGCTAGCGGCTGCGATGCGGAGCGCAGCAGCGGCCCGATTGGCACTTCGTTTGGTCTTGCGACTGAGAACTTTACCATTTGATTTCTTTGTGCCTGGGCACAAAGCGAGCCAGGAAGTGAAATGTTTCTCACTGCGCCACGGGGTCATGTCAAAGCCTACTTCGCCGGCGAGCGTAAGCAGCGTATCGGCACCAAAGCCTGGAAGATTGAAGAGATCAACGCCGGTCATCCGATAAAGTTGGCTCCGCACATCAACTCCACCACGCAAGCGGTCTCGATCGCGGCTCGGCTTATCTCCCGGTGGCGGTTCTTCATCAGTATGTTTTGCCTGACTGTTCAAATATCGCGCAATAACTGCTTCGCATTCAGCAATCTTTGCCTGATAGGTTTCGTACAAAGAAACTGCTTGGGTGAGCGCAAAGAGGTGTTCTTCCCGATAATTCCCCACCAGCGATTTGGCAATGGTGGCCACGGAACTCTGACAGCGGTAGTTCCGATGCTTGGCCAAAACTTTTGCATTGCGCTCACCGGCAATAATGGCCTTGATGATCTTCATCCCGGTGTCGCCAGTAATGTCTGAGACGACGTTATGTAACAGCAGATTCATTTGCTGCAGCGCTTTCTGCATGTGTTGAATATGCATCGAGGAAGCTTGTACCAACATTTCTCGTTGACGCATGTAGCCGCGCAATACACAGATCTGATCAGCGGGCCGAAACGCCCCTGCCAATAGGCCGTAGGTATGCAGCTGCTGCAGCCACTGACAATCAAGTACATCTGACTTGCGACCGGAGACATTCTTGACCTGCCGCGCATCCACCAACTTCACCTCGAAGCCGCGTTGCTCCAGGATCTCGAACAGCGGGATCCAATACACACCGGTTGATTCCATCGCCACCGTCGTAATCCCGCACTTCGTGAGCCAGTCAGCTAAAGCTTGGAGATCCGTGGTAAAAGCGCCAAACTCGCGCACCGAAACTTCATCGCGCCCTGCTGGTACCGCTACTACATGTCGATCCGAGCCCACATCAATGCCCGCGGCATTTAGGTTAACCTGCTGTAAGTGTTCCGGCAGATCAGTGACTTTAAATTTCTTTTGCTGCTTGCGTCGTGTCATTCTCTTAGCTCCTGAATTTTTTCTGATGAAGATTAACGTCACAGGCGCAGGGGACGAATATCGCAATCTCCTTAACGGGATCGTAACCATTCTCGCGAATGACTACGTCACCAATGGTATAAACGCCAACCCTGAGACCAAACTGATGTACGGGCACTAGGCACCAATCGGCAACCGGCCTTCACGACCTGTAACTTACCGTCATGCTAACATCGCCCGGCTTTTCTTTGGACAGCATCACAGAGTTTCATACTCGTATGCGCTCGCCGTCCTTCGGCGAGCTGGGGAACTGATGTGCGGTGGCGGCTATGCCCCACCGGTCGGTACTCCTTGGTACTTCGAGGTTATGGCCCAAGTTTTGGGGCGCAGCCCCATCTCTACTAAACCGTGACGGAAGGTCAGAGACTTTCCTCATATCGGGCGGCGAAGCCGTTGTTTTCGTTCTTCGGTTGTAACTAAAGGCTATGCCGAGAATCCGCGATGCTTTGCACCCACCTGTCTGTGGTGGTAAAAACCACAGCATGTCAATCACCACCGTTAAAGTGTCTTTTACCTTCAATCACTGGAGACAGAAATCGCGATGCCTGAAGCACTTCTTCCAGTCTCTCCCGACTTGTCGAAGTCTGACCAGGTCCGCTACCTGCAGGATCTCTGGGATTAGATCTCTGAAGACCCTGTCGCTCATCACTTCTGAGATGCTAGAATTCGAAGCATGCTGATCACCACCGAAAAGTAAATAACGGCGTGATTCAAATCGACAGCAAAGACTTGCCGGACGGGACTAATGTCACCCTCCTTGCTCACGAAGGCGACGAGACGTTCGAGCTCGACGCTAGACAAGAGACTGAGCTTTTGGCGGTCATCGCTGAAGCTAACCGGGGCGAGCTTGTGGATGGCGCTTCAATTTTCAAATACGGGAGACAAGATGCCTGAAGCACTTCTTCCGACTCCTCCAGGCTTTAACGACCTGTCGAAGGCCGACCAGGTCCGCTACCTGCA
>JACDCK010000129.1 GCA_013817595.1 Pyrinomonadaceae bacterium
TCTTGATATCTGATGCCGAAACTGAATTCGCTCCGGAAGCAATTGCGCGAGAGAATATGTCAGCGGAACTACAAATTCAATATGGGAAGTACGCTGAAAGCGTTGGCTAGTTCCAGCCCAGGGTTGCAGCAACCCTGGGATTCCAGTTTCCAACCCATACTTTCGCGAACTCTGAAAGAGTCGCGAAGTCGCCTGCGCAGCCATTTGCCAACGCTTTCAGCGTTACGATCCTTTGGTACTTAGGTCCCCAGGGTTGCCGCAACCCTGGGCTGGAACTAGCCAACGCTCTCAGCGTAACTCGCAGCACGAGGAGTTTCACACAGCCTTCTTAGAAACTCTTTTTAGGCCATTACCTTTCGGTACCATCCGTGACATCCGCCGGGAAGCCGCGGCATACTACTGCCAATGAACCTACAAGAACTGGAAGAGCTATTGCGAGCATTCAAGAATGGTGAACTCGCGACGGACGAAGCTGCACGGCATATCAAGAATCTTCACTTTGAAGACATCGGCTTCGCCAAGGTAGATCATTCGCGTACGTCGCGCCAGGGCTTTCCTGAAGTTGTATTCGGTGCAGGTAAAACGCGCGCGCAGGTGGTAGGCATCGTCGAGCGTTTAGCGCGACGTTCGCCGAATGTGATTGTCACCCATACCGACGCGGGCACGTTTGGCGAAGTGCGAAATGTGGTGATCGAAGCCGAATGGCATGAGTCCGCTCGGTTGATTCGGATCCAAAGAGATCGTACCGAACTAGGTGTGGCTAAAATTTCAGTTGTTACGGCGGGCACGAGCGACATTCCGGTGGCTGAGGAAGCGGCACTGACGGCCGAGGCGATGGGAAACCGCGTCGAGAGGGTTTGGGATGTCGGCGTTGCCGGGATTCATCGCGTGTTGGCGGAGCGGGCGGTGTTGCAGCGCTCGCGGGTGGTGATTGTTGCCGCGGGAATGGAGGGAGCGTTGCCTTCGGTGGTTGGTGGACTTGTGAGCGTGCCTGTTGTTGCCATACCGACGAGCATCGGTTACGGCGCCTCGTTTAGTGGTCTGGCTGCGCTGCTCGGCATGCTCAACTCGTGCGCCTCAAACGTGACGGTTGTGAACATTGATAATGGCTTCGGCGCGGGGTTTGTGGCTAGTCTGATTAATCGAAAATGGCAAGCCCCGGCGGAATAGGAGGCAAAAGCACGAGGCAGACGGCAGGGCAGGAAACAGGAGCGAGAAAAGTAACGGACGTTAGGCAAGATGGCCGATGCGGATGGGGAAGCAAATGAAACTCGTCTGCCTCCTTGTGCTAGGGATTAATGAGGCTGTTCAGTTTCTCCGCCCAGTCTTGGTCGAGATTCTGCAGGATGTTGTACTGCTCAAGCGCGGCGTCGCGGTTGCCCATAGCCAGAAGGCATTTGCCGAGGTTGTAATACGCTCGCCCAAAATCGGGTTTCAATCGAATGGCCTGTCTGAAAGCCTCCACCGCATCATTCATGCGGCCCATCTCCAGATACGTTTCACCCAAACTATTCGGTACCGCTGCATCACCGGGCTTCAGGTTGGCCAGCTGCTTAAGAACTTCAAGCGCCTCGGAATACTTCTTGGAGCGGAAATACCGGCTTCCCAGTCTCTCGTAAGCACTAGTGTAGTCGGATCGTAAGCGGATCGCCTGTTTGTAAGCTTGAATCTCATCGTCGGCACGACCCCAATCGCGGTAGACGAGTCCAATTGCGTAATAAGCGTCGGCGGCATTGTAAGGATCGAGGCGAATTGCTTGCCGGTAAGCCTCCGCTGCTTCGCGATACTGCTTTAGATAATAGTTCGCCAAGCCGATGTTGAAATAGGATTCCGAGGAGGGTCTGAGACTCACCGCTTTTTTTGATGCCTCGATGGCCTCAGGGTGGCGGCCCAGCTTCTCGTTGCAAAACCCCGTCTGGGCCCAGGCTTCTGCGTAGTTGCTGTCTGAATCGACGGCTTTCTCAAAATAAGGCAGCGCTTTTTCGCAGTCGTCCTTGGAAAGAAAACTCAGCCCGTCGCGGAAAAACTGCACCGCCCGGGCTCGCTTGTTCCTGCCGGCTGCTACTACGAGATCTGAAAGCGAAGTGAGCGGTCCGATCTGTAGCTGGGAGATTCGTTCTGAAGGAATCGCGAAATTGACGCTTTGACCACTGGTGACCTGGAGTGTTGCGACCCCAATCACCTGGCCCTGCATGTTTACAACCGGACTGCCACTCGAACCTGGCGAGATCGGCGCCGTAATCTGAATAATTCTTCCAAACGTGGGGATGTCTCTCACGGCAGAGACGATTCCATTGGTCACGCTGCCTTCCAGACCGAAAGGATTACCGATGACGACGACACTCTCCCCTTCCTGTGGCGACGTGCGATCGAGTGATAAAGGGCGCACCAAATTAGGAGGCGCTTCCACCAGCAAAATCGCTATGTCGCCTTCCGCGTCTACGGCCAGAACGCCTTTAACCGGATAGCTAGTTCCCGTCGACGAATGAACTTCGGCTCGGAAAGCGCCTTCAATGACGTGGCGGTTGGTGACAACGCGATCGGTGTCGATAAAAAAACCGCTACCCCGAGAACGCTTTTCGCCGCGCGCATCGAAGGTTTCAATCGCAACTGCGGAGGGCTTAATGCGACGGACGAGTTCGGGGAGGAGGTCCTGGGCAGTGGCGGGTACAACTGCCGTTAGTAAAATGAAAGAGAGCCAGATGGATTTCATTTTTTACATCATCGACCGGGTCTTGTTGCGATTCCACTCAACCAAAAAACACTAGAACGCTTTTTAAACTCTCCCCGATAGCAACGTGCTGCGGTTCTAATTTCATTCGGAGCCAGAGATTAGCCACGCCGTCGAGACCCGGTCGCTACTCCTCGGTTCCGTAATTGAGTGGTATCGCTTCAAACACTGTCAAATTAAGACACAAGTGCCCTTTTATAGCTCTGCGTCGGTCAACGATAAAAAGGACGACATCAGCAGGAGACCACGTGGAGTTATCACAAACCTGCCAGCGCCAGTTTCTGAATACGCGACACTATGTCGCTCAGCTTAACGTCTTCGCTGGTTTTTGCTCTGCGCTTGAACAGCTCGACCAGGCCGTCCGCAATCTTCTTACCTACGGTAATGCGGTATGGAATGCCAATCAAGTCTGCGTCCTTAAACTTCACTCCGGCGCGCTCGTCTCGGTCATCGAGCAAGACCTCGAGTCCCGCTCTCTGCAAATCCTTGTAAAGCTCTTCGCCGGCTTCGCGTAGCGAATCCTGTTTCATGTTGGTGATTGTGACAACTACGTCAAAAGGCGAGAGCGTATTGGGCCAAATGATACCGTCCTGATCGTGGTTCTGCTCAATAGCGGCAGTCATGATGCGTTCAACGCCGATGCCGTAGCTTCCCATCACAATCGGAACTTCCTTGCCATCGGGCGTTAGCACGGTCGCACCCATCGATTGGGAGTACTTTGTGCCCAGCTTGAAGATGTGGCCAATCTCCATCGCCTTGTAAACTTCGAGCACGCCCGTCTCGCAGCGTGGGCAGGCCTCGCCTGAGGCAACTGTGCGCAAGTCAGCCCAGCGATCCACCCGCATGTCGCGGGCTAAGTCCACACCGCGGAGATGATGGTCATCCCTGTTTGCCCCGGTCGTCATGTTTCGCCGGCCCCGTAAGCCTTCGTCCGCGACTATCACAAGTTCGCGATTCGCAGCCCGCGCGCTTTCCTTTGCGCCCACTCCGCCCAGGCTTCCGGCGCTAGCTCCCAGTAGTTCCCGAATCTCTTCAGAGTGCGCCGGGCGGATGGCGGTTGCTCCGAAGGCGTCAGCAAGCTTTGTCTCGTGCAGTTGGTGATCGCCGCGCATGAGCACGAGCGCTGCAGTCAGCTCGTTGTTTATCGTGGCCACATAAACGAGCGATTTGATTTGGTTTTCCGCGGTGGCCCCACCCGGAAAAGTAGTCAGATCTTCAATCGTTCGGACCCCCGGCGTGGGGAACTCTTCAGGCGCCTTCGGCCCTACAAAATCAGTTATCCGCGCCAGCCGTGAAGTTGCCTTTTCGAGGTTTGCGGCGTAACCGCAGTTCTCGCAAGTGGCGATCAGGTCTTCTCCGGCGTCGGTCCTGGCCACAAACTCGTTGGATGCCGACCCACCCATCGCTCCCGATGACGCTTCGACAATGGTGTACTTGATCCCCGCGCGAGTGAAGATGCGTTGATAGGCTTCCCTCTGATCTTCAAAGGACCGGTCGAGACCGGCCTCATCAATATCGAAAGAGTAGGCATCTTTCATGATGAAGGTTCGCAAGCGCATGAGACCCGACTTAGGTCGCGCCTCGTCGCGAAACTTGATCTGGATTTGATACCAAATCTGCGGCAGTTGTTTGTAAGACCGAATTTCGTTGCGAGCGATCGTGGTAAAGATTTCTTCGTGAGTCATTCCCAGACACATATCGGCGCCCTTCCGATCCTTCAGGCGAAACATGTCGTCGCCAATCGCGTCCCAGCGCCCAGATTCCTTCCACACCTCTGCGGGGTGAAGTGCGGGCAGAGAAAACTCCTGGCCACCGATGCGGTTCATTTCCTCGCGGAGCATCTGCATGATCTTCAGAGTCACACGCTGGCCAAGCGGCAGATAAGAGTAGATGCCGGCGGCCAGTTGGCGAATGATCCCCGCACGCAGCAGAAGCTTATGAGATACGACCTCGGCGTCAGCCGGATCCTCGCGGAGGGTGGGAACAAAATACTGTGACCAGCGCATTGAATTGTTTTCTACTTTGTAGTCGACGACGTTTTGATGAACTCTGCCATTCTCGCTTAGCAAAAAAGTTAAAGCAACCAAGGTTTAATTGTAGGGGTGTCCCTCCGTGGGCACCCCGGTGGCGGGGGCAAGGGCTGCCCACGGAGGGACACCCCTACGGCCTCTCATACTTACTCCGGCACCAGGTAGGTCTCGGGTTCTTTCAACACTTCTTCCAACCGGCTCAGGAATCGCCCTACCTGCAGTCCATCCATTAGCGCATGGTGTACCTCTACAGAAATTGGCAACAGAATGCGGTCGTACTCCTTTACAAACTTACCGAAGGCAATTTTCGGTACGGAGTCTTCGCGTCCCCAGTTACGCGCATGCGCAAAGCTCGTGAACGACACCCAGGGCAAGGTCGTGAAGTGAATTGCATTGTCGGCCTCCTTTGGGGTAAAGGGGCCGTCACCCTTCTGCACCTCGCTTACTGCCTGTTGAGCTTTGGTGATGAACTTCTCAAAATTCTCATGGTAGTCAAAGTATGCGAAGCCAAAGCTCTCATTCGGCAGTAGCACAGTGGTGCCGCCGTTAATGACGTCGTGGACCAGTACCTTGCCCTCCCTCAGGCGATAGCGGAAGGGTTCGATCTCATTTGCGACCCGAAGAGCGAAGTAATGATAGGCTAGCGTGACGCTGACATCCGGACGACCGCGAAGGAGTTCAAGGAGCCTGGAGACATCCACACGCGTGCAGATATTGAAGTATGGATTGTCAAAATTAATGAAGAACTGAAATAGATCGCGACGCGCCCACTTGGTTACATCAAGATACTCTGCCATGGACGAGATTGTACCCGAAGCCTCAGCCGGTAGCCGCCCCATTTGTGTGCGGTGGCAAGCGCAGCGCTCTCCGATTGGACACAACCAAAGCGCCGTCGCTTCGCTCTGCCGGCGCACTCCAAATAATTCTACTCGCATTGCGAGCAGTTGGAGCGTGATGTACCATCAAGTTTTCAAATCCAAACAGCGTTTGCCAAAGGATTGCCGATGAAAATTGCACTCGCCAGTGACCACGCCGGGTTTGTTGAAAAAGAGAGATTGAAACCATTGCTGAGCGATCTCGGGATCGAGTTTGAAGACCTTGGGACCACGTCCGAAGAGTCGGTGGATTATCCTGACTATGCGGCCCGGGTCGCCCAAGCCGTGGCCGATGGTCGCGTCCAGCAGGGACTGCTTGTTTGCGGATCAGGAACCGGAATGGCGATCACCGCCAACAAAGTGCCGGGTGTGCGCGCGGCGGTAGCCTGGTCGGACGAGACGGCACGTCTGGCACGCCAGCACAACGATGCGAACGTCTTGGCGATCGGCGCCCGGACAACACCGCCAGGCGATATTCCGAGGATTGTGCGGGCGTGGTTTAGCACTGATTTCGAAGGCGGACGTCATAGCGACCGCGTCAAGAAGATAAGCAACATAGAATCAGGCCGAAGGTGAACCGAATGACCGATCTCAAAAACGCTTCACTCTCCGTTGTTGATCCCATGATCTCAGAAGCCATCGACAACGAAGTAGCCCGACAGGCGAACGGCCTCGAACTGATCGCTTCGGAAAATTTCGTGAGCGAAGCCGTGCTCGAAGCAATGGGCTCAGTCTTCACGAACAAGTACGCGGAGGGCTATCCGAAGAAACGTTATTACGGCGGCTGCGAATGGAGCGACGTCGTAGAGCAAGCGGCGATTGATCGTGCGAAAGAACTTTTCGGCGCTGATCACGCTAACGTGCAACCTCACAGTGGCGCACAGGCAAACATGGCCGTATATCTGGCGGCGATCCAGTATGGGGATCAGATCCTGGGCATGAACCTTTCGCACGGCGGCCACCTGACCCATGGACATCCGATGAACTTCTCCGGCATCAGTTACAAAGTTGCCGACTACGGCGTCTCGCGCGAGACCGAACAGATCGATTACGACGAGTTGCAGCGCATCGCCGAAGAGCACAAACCAAAACTCATCATCTGCGGCGCCTCGGCCTACCCGCGGATAATCGACTTCAAGCGCATCGGTGAAATCGCAAACGGAATCGGGGCGCAAGTGTTTGCTGATATCGCCCACATCGCGGGACCCGTGGTCGCCGGCCTGCATCCTTCGCCAGTGCCGCACGCTGATTATGTGACCACGACAACACACAAGACTCTGCGCGGCCCGCGTGGTGGGCTGATCCTTTGCAAGGAAGAACACGCGAAGGAAATAGATCGAAAACTTTTCCCGGGGGTGCAGGGTGGTCCATTGATTCACATCATCGCCGCTAAGGCGGTCGCGTTTGGTGAGGCATTGCGCGACGACTTCAAAGAGTATCAACGTCAGATTCTCGCGAATGCGAAGAACCTCGCTGGCGAGCTGCAAGAGCAGGGACTTCGCTTAATCTCCGGCGGTACCGATAACCACCTTATGCTGGTTGATGTTTGGATGGATGGGAAGGGAATTACTGGAAAAGACGCTGAGAAGGCCCTCGAAGCGGCGCGTATCACGGTGAATAAGAACACGATTCCTTTTGACCAGAATAAGCCTTTTGTTGCTTCAGGGCTTCGCATTGGCACGCCCGCCGTCACCACGCGTGGAATGAGAGAACCCGAGATGCGTGAAATCGCGCGCCTCATCGCGGAGATTATTCATGCACCGGAATCCGAAGACACGCGTCGAAAAGTGCAGCAAGATGTGGCCGATCTCACCGCGCGGTTTCCGCTTTATGCGCAGCGATTGAAGCGTAGATCGGAACAGGAAGCCATCGGCGCGGACTAGTAGCTTCGCTGGGTGTCAAAAAAGTTAGAATGCATTCGAGGGCACATCGTTATGATTAACGAAGAAATGCAAAAGACGATGCAGTTCATCCTTGAACAGCAAGCACAGTTTGCCGCAAACATGCAGAGATTCGAGGAGCGGCAGGTGAAGGCCGAGGAACGTGTGAGTGGTGTCGAAGAACGAATGACGAAGATCGAGAACGTAATGTTGAGACTGGCGAATGTTCAAGTAGATGGTAACAAACGGATGGAGGGTTTCGAGGAAAACATGCGTAGGATTTCAGCGGTCCAAACGGAAACCAGCGAGCGCTTGAATATCCTCGTCGGCACCGTGGAACGCTACATAAGTGAACGCCGCAACGGCTCATAGGTTTGATCCGCTTCTCTCACGAAATCACTCTAGCGCACTCAAAAGTCGAATGAGTGCCCTCACCGCTGCCAAAAGGAGGAGCTAACACGATCCACGAATTTACACGAAACCTCACTACTCGGATTCGTGATGGTTCGTGTACTTTCGTGGATCGTAAGTAATCAGGTACTTTCGTGGATCGTAAGTAATCAGCCTATACACAATGCAAGAAATCTTCGGGCCGGACGGTCTAATCGCAAAAGCGCACGCCGAATACGAATATCGACCGGGCCAAGTGCAGATGGCCGGGGCGGTGATGGGTGCGTTCGAAGATCGACACCACTTAATCGTGGAGGCCGGAACGGGAACGGGGAAAACGCTGGCGTATCTAGTCCCCGCTGTGGCGGCGGCGCTCGGGGGGCGAGGGCGGGTGATCATCTCTACCGGCACAAAGAATCTCCAGGAACAACTGATGGAGAAGGACATTCCGTTCCTGCAGAGCGTGTTGCCGAAGAAGTTCACGGCCGCCTACATGAAAGGACGAAATAACTACGTCTGTTTGCAGCGACTCAATCGTGCTCAGAGCTCTCCGGTTCTCGATGGGCTTGATGAAGTTGATTACTTTGAGGATGTGATTCATTGGTCGAGGGAATCTCCTACGGGCGACCGCGCAGAGCTGGCAAATCTTCCCGAGCATCTCTCCTTCTGGCGCCATATAGACGCACGTTCCGATACTTGTATCGGTCAGAAGTGCCCGGACTTCGATCCCT